>JBJKSL010000698.1:0-3292 GCA_046704145.1 Phycisphaerae bacterium | reverse complement strand
ATAATTCCTCCGCCTTCCGCATGGACCCGACGGTGCCGCTGGTCGTCCCCGAAGTGAACCCCGAGGACATAAAGAAGCACAAAGGCATCATCGCCAACCCCAACTGCTCGACTATCATCATGAACGTGCCGGTCTGGCCCTTGCACAAGGTCAATCCCATCAAGCGGCTGATAGTCAGCACCTACCAGGCGGTCAGTGGGGCCGGGGCCTGGGGCCTGTGGGAGCTCGATGAGCAGATCAAGGCCTACGTGGCCGGCAAGCCCATCGTCAAGAACAAGTTCCCCCACCAGATCGTGCACAACCTCTTCTGCCACAACAGCAAGATCGCTGCCAACGGCTACAACGAGGAAGAGAACAAGATGGTCAACGAGTCGCGGAAGATCTTCCACGCTCCCGACATCCTCGTCACCGCCACCTGCGTGCGCGTGCCCATCCCGCGGGCCCACAGCGAGTCAATCAACATTACCTTCTCGAAGCCCATGACCGAACAGCAGGTGCGCGAGGTCCTGGCCTCGGCACCGGGCGTGAAGATCGTCGACGATCGCGAAAAGAATGTCTTTCCCATGCCGCTTGATTCAAGCGACGGCGACGACGTGCTTGTCGGCCGCATTCGCCAGGACGTCAGCCAGCCCGACGGCTGCGGCATCGAGATGTTCGTCAGCGGCGATCAGCTGCGCAAAGGCGCGGCCTTGAACGCGGTGCAGATTGCGGAGCTGCTCTGAGCTCTGTGACTGAACTGATTTGTGTCCGGGCCAACCGCCGTTGTTCCCCGGCTCAGGCACGGCAAATTGAAAAGAGCCATCTGAAATCTCGAATCTGAGATCTCAGATGGCTCTTCAGTGTCTTAGTAAGGTCACGCTGTATCAGCTGCCAATCGATGGATCGCTGTAGGTCAGGTCTGCGACATCGACCTGCAGCGGATAGTTGATCGAAGGCTCGGTCAGATGCAACGGCCGGGAAGCCAGCGCTGCATGCGTGAGCAGGTATGCCAGGCTCGCCGATGCTCCCTGGTTGCGATCCACGCCGTTGGGCGTCAGAGCATCGTAGCAGCCGCCGCTCGACGCCTCGATCATGACTTGTTTGCGGCAGTTGGCTCCGTCAAACCAGCGGGCCGCCACTTCAGCGTACTCGCCGTAACCGGAGTTGCCGGAGATCTTCTCTGCCGTGCAGAGTAGCTCGACGATGCTCCAGGCCTCGGCAGGCAACTGGTTGTACTGCGACTTGGCGCCGCCGCGCTGCCAGCCGCCCATGCTGCCCACCGGATTGAGCATGTCGCCCGTGAACAGGTTGTCGACCACGAACTGGGTCATTGCCTGGGCAACGCGAAAGATCCGCCGCTCGCCGAGTACGTTATACGCATGCCATAAGCCTGTCGGCACACTTGCGGACAACTGTGTCCACTCGGACTCGTGCCATTCCCAGTCACTCTGGCGGGTGGGGTAGTAGAAGTCGTCGAGCAGAGCATGAGCGAGCGATTCCACGCGTTCCGGGTCCCGACCAGGGTCGGCCGCCCGCAGATGCCCGATAGCTATCAGCCAGTTGGCGGCACTGATGGGGTCATACGCGTGGGGCGCATGCTCATCCAGCAGCATACGCCACCAGTCCGCAGCCGATAGTCGCAGGTTGATGGGCAGTTCAGAAACGATGACAGCCGAGAGGGCTCGTGCAACGAAGGACTGTACCTGGGCGTCGTCGCCGCTGTTGGTCCAGCCGCCCACGCTGTCGCAGTGATGCCGCACGCCGCTGTCGTAGCGTCGCCCACGCGAGAGGAAGCCGAAGTAGGTGCGGGCCAGGAGATGCGAAAGGTCCGAATCCACCGTCTCGCTGCCCACGGCACACAGCCGCAGAGCGACAGCGTTGTCGATGGTGTCGTAGCCTGAGAATCGGTCGGGAATATCGCCCCGGGCAACCCGAAGCAAACCTTGAGAGTCGGTGAGTCGTCTGAGGTGGTCAAACCGCGGTGCCGCTATCTGCTTCATCGGTTACTCTCCCCGGTCCTGTTGCCTGACCTATGCCGGGCCCAACTTGCTCTTCCTACAAAGCTTAGATCTGCCTTCCATCGATCAGGGGTTGGTGGACGGCCGCCGAGTTGTACCGGTACTGGTACTTCGACGAATTTCGCGAAAAGGTTTACGAGATTTGGGGCGTTCCCACCAAATCTTACCCGATCTCAGGATCAGCAAACCCAGTATAGGGCGGGTACCCCCGGAGCGGCTATCCAAAACTCCCTCTGGAGGTCCGTTTGGTGGAATGCCTGATGCGTTTGTTGGGTGGTTGGATGAGGTCGTATTTACCCCATGCCGTACCAGCGTGAGAGCGGAGTTTACGCCATGCGGAGTGTCTCTTCGACCAGTTGCCGTATGCCCGCCGAGACCATGGCCGGCCCCGTGCCAAGCATGTACGCCGGAGTGGTCACGATCTTGTGAGCTTCGTCGACCACGCACGACTCGCACGGGCAGTCTTGATGTCGCACACCCATCTTCTCCATCGCTGCTGCCGTGCCTTTGTCGTTGCCAATGGTCATGTGCGGATGCATGCCTCGGCTGCCCACGATGCGAGCCAGCATGGCCGGGGCGATGCAGATGGCTCCGATCGGCTTGCCGGCGTCCAGCATCTCGTCGACCAGCCGCTCGACCTGCGGATTGACCGTGCATTCCGGGCCCTTGTCCGCAAAGTCGCAAAGGTTCTTTGCTGCCCCAAACCCGCCCGGGAAGATCAGCGCATCTATCTGGCTGGCCTTGACTTCGGCAAGATCCACGATGTTGCCGCGAGCGATGCGGGCCGATTCAACCAGCACGTTGCGGCCCGTTCCGGCGGCTGGCCCACGCGTGAGATGGTCGATGACCGCGGCCTGATCGACATTGGGTGCACAGCAGAGTACCTCCGCGCCGGCCTGATCGAGGGCCAGCAGGGTCAACACGGCCTCGTGAATCTCGGAACCGTCGAACACTCCACAACCTGAAAGGCAAACGGCAACTCGCGACATGGTGACCCCCCATTATGGGACTGATTGGACTACCTGTTTTTCCTTGTCGATCAGAACCTGCAGCAACTCCTCGCGGCTCTCGGCTTCCATCAACTGCTGAATGGTGTCGCCGCTCAGCACTCGCATCAGCCGGGCCAGCACGCGCAAGTGGTGGCGATCATCGTGGCAGCAGAGCAGGAAGAAAAGCTGTGTAAGTCCGCCATAAGGCGAACCGAAACCGATCCCGCGGGTCGTACGGGCGACACAGATCAGCGGCTCGGCAGACACATAAGGCATCGGCTGCCGCGGGTGGGGGATGGCTACGCC
>JBJKSL010000697.1:0-3286 GCA_046704145.1 Phycisphaerae bacterium | reverse complement strand
GATCCGTCTGACCCGCGACGCCCAGAAGCTGCTGCGAGCCGCCACCAACTGCCACGGTTCAAACGTCGGCATGAACTTCGGCAAGTGTGCCGGGGCCGGACTGCCCGGTCACCTGCACATCCACATCGTGCCACGCTGGGAGGGCGATATAAACTTCATGACCGTGCTGTCCGACACCCGCGTCATCCCGCAAAGCATAGAAGCCCTTCGCGAACGCATGGCCGAAGCAGTCGGCCCCCTGGGCTTGCCGCCGTTGCGATGACAACCGCCGCGTTGCCGCCGTTGAGATAAACGCTCGTGCGGGAATCCCTTCCCGCATGTCTCTTCGGTGGGAATCCATTCCCACGATCTTTACCACCCTGCCGAACCCCACGACCCTACTGCACTGACGGCCCAGACGCCGGCGCGACCGCTCTGCCCCCTGCCGCACCGCGCACCTTGGCCGTAATGCGGTTAGCGCTCTGCTCGGTGATCTGGATCTTCAGCGGAACGCCTTCGATAGAGACTTTGAGTTCCTCCAGCCGATCCGCCAACTGGTTGAGATCGTACTTCCAGTCGACATCGACCGTCGCCACCTCGTTGACCAGTTCGCGAAGCTTGAAGCCGTCCTCGCCGCCGGTAACCCCCTTCTGTTTGACCATCTCCGCCTGGATGACTTTGAACGCACCCCGCGTACAATTGTCCAACGTGAGCTGAATGATCTTGCCCTCCGTCGCCCGCTGACGCCAGGCTTCGCCGATATCCAGCAGCAGCTTGGGGGCGATCTCCGCCGCCAGCTTGGCCAGCGCCGCCTGTCCCGTGCCAACGGTCGAGGCGTATGGCTTTTCCGGCATATACGTTCGCGACAGAATAACGGCACCTGAATCCGTCTGAATCACGCGGGCCGCCAGAGTGACCACCCACCGATGCACGAGATGTCCGCCGATATCCACCGGCGCACCCTGCTTGGCCTCAGCCGATCCGACCACGACCACGTCGGCCTTGAAACCAGCCCCGGCCGCAGCAGCTTTCTTCATGTCGCCGTTGCGCGTGGCCAGTTCCAGATCGCGTGTGCGCACGCTGTCGTTCATGGCCTTGTCCATAAGCTGGACCTTCTGCGAGAGGAAGAAATCCTCCACCGCAGTCTGAAAGCTGCCGTTGGCCACCGCGGGCTTGTCGTCGTCGGGATTGTCATCCTGCAGGATCATCACCACGCAACGCGGATTGCCCTCACGCTGCTTGATATGGGCGAACTCGGCCCAGGCCTTCTCGAACTGCACCGGGAAGACCTCGGCCAACAGTTGCACCTCGGTGATCTCTCCGCCAATGACATGCGGCTCCTTGACCACCTTCACCACCCGGGCAAAACCCACCGGCTGCTCCAGCACCTTGTCACGCACCACGGCAAAGTCGGCCGTCTCCGTCTGGGCGTTGATGAACGAGCCACATACCTGTCGCACCGCTTCGCGAAGGGCATCGAGCTTGGCCTCCTCAGCAGCCGCTGCCGTCGCCCCGACCGCCCGGCCCGTCACGGTCACCGTCCGGCTTTGTGCCTGCTGACCGATGGCAATGCCTGCCCCGCACAGCCAACTCAGAACAACCGTCGTCGCCCAACGCGTTCGCATGTCGTTTCCCTCGAAAAGTGGTTTAATGCTCTCGCTCTCCTACATCAATCGGCATTCGCCGCGACCAACCAAAAGACGTAAACACAATTCCTGCGCAGCGCAAATCAATCCCGCCCACTCGCAAACCATTGCCACATAAGGACTTACAAAAATCCCCAAATCTTCCCCACCCAGCCCGCGTTCCCATCGTAGAAAGTCAGCAAAATGTCCATTGACGCTGCTTGTTTACATCGCGTCCCGTCCGCAATACAATGCCCGTTCTTTGTGGCGGGCGGCGAGTCTCCGCTTGCGTCCGGGATGCAGGCGTCCGCTTTAGCCATTGATAGAGATTGCAGAAGAAAGGATTATCCGCGGCATGATCAAGGTGAAGGCCCGAGGCAACGAATCACTCGAGCAGATGCTCCGTCGCTTCAAGAAAATGTGCGAGAAGGAAGGCTTGACCAAAGAGATCAAGCGCACGAGCTACTACGAGAAGCCCAGCGAGCGACGACGCCGACGCGCACGCAAGACCGCCAAGCGGGACGTGCGGGTTGGTCCGGCACCGTCCAGCCGCAAGCGGTAGGCAAGCCCTCACCGCCATGCCTGCGGGCCGGGGAGCTGACTGCCGCCGCTCCTTCGTGTTGCCATCCACCCCTGCACCGCAACAACAACAGAGAAACGCGTTCGCCTGCCGCGGCAGCGGCCGGACAGCAATATCATAACAGCTTATCAGACCAGCACTACCTCGCTGGATGTCGCAGTCCGTCCTCACCGGGACTGCATGTCCAAACCGCGAGTCACGGTGCTGTTCATTTACTACAACTTGGCGTTCGAGGCTGTGATTTGTCAATACGTTCGGAGAACGTAAGGAGATGGTCCAGATGTTCAAGTGGAGCAAGCTGAGGAGTCCTTCTAGTCTTCTGCTGATGGTCTTGATGGTGGCGGCCGTCGGCGGGTTGTTCGTGAACTACTGCCACGCACAAGGGGCGGCCACTGCACCGGCCATCAAGGCTGCCGCGGCAACCGCCCAGGTCGCCGAGCCGGCCGAAGTGCTTCGCCCGGGTATCCCCGTCTGGTGGTGGATCTGCGCCCCCGTGGGCTCGGTCATCGCCCTGTACTTCGCCTGGACCTTCTACAAGGAAGTGCGCGACGCCGATCCCGGCGATCCCGAGATGATCGAAATCGCCGGCCACGTCCGTACCGGCGCCATGGCCTACCTGCGACGCCAGTACACAGTAGTATTCATTGTGTTCCTCTGCCTCGCGGCCATCCTGGCCTGGATGGCTTACGGCCTGAAAGTGCAGAACAACGTAGTGTGGTTCGCTTTCCTCACCGGCGGCTTCTTCAGCGGCCTGTGCGGCTACCTCGGCATGCGGACGGCCACCCTGGCCAGCAATCGTACCACCGCCGCCGCTCGCAAGTCGCTGAACGACGGCCTGACCGTCGCCTTCCACGCCGGCGCCGTCATGGGCCTCGTCGTGGTGGGTTTCGCTCTGCTCGACTGCTGCGGCTGGTTCCTGGCACTGTATTACATTAGCGGCTATACGCTCTCGACCATCACCGTGGTCATGCTGACGTTCGGCATGGGTGCATCAACCCAGGCCTTGTTCGCCCGTGTCGGCGGCGGCATCTACACTAAGGCTGCTGACGTCGGCGCCGACCTGGTCGGTAAGGTCGAGGCCGGCGTTCCGGAAGACGATCCG
>JBJKSL010000696.1:0-3964 GCA_046704145.1 Phycisphaerae bacterium | reverse complement strand
GAGAATGTTGAATGCAGAATGCTGAATTGAAGAGAAAGGGGGGGGCGGGGGGAAGAGAATGTAGAATGTTGAATGCAGAATGTTGAATTGAAGAGAAGGGGGGGGATCTCTTGCGGGTTAGCATGTTCCCCATCCCTTCGCAAAAAACGCGAAGGGATGGGGAACTTGGCGTGGCATGCTGGGATAATGCTGGGTTAGGCTTCCTTCACCAGTTGTTCGACGAACTGGCGGGCTTTTTTGGCCTCGGCGGTTATGGCGGGTAGCTCTTTCTGCGGAGCGAGGCACTCGATGATCAGTGGGCCGTGAGTGAAGCCACCCTTGGCCAGTTTTTGCATGACGGCGGGGAAGCGGACGCGGCCGGTGCCGGGAGTGAGCTCGACGTTCTTGGGGTCGAGGAAGTCCTTTACGCACATGCCGGTGACCAGACCGTTGACGCTGGGGGCGTCGTCGACGGGATCGAGCTTGCCGTCGGAGTAGTAGAAGATGTTGCCGGGATCATACCAGAGGCGGAAGTTGGGGTGGTTGACCTGCTCGATGCACTTGCGGCACTGAGGGCCGGTGGAGTTCAAGCCGCCGTGGGGTTTGACGACCATGGCGAGCTTCTTTTCGGCGGCATAGTCGCAGCATTTGGCGACGATCTTGTAGTAGATGTCGAAGTCTTTGTTGCCGGTGCCGCCGAGGAGCAGCGAGGGTGAGCCGGCGGCAGCGCAGTTGTCGATAAGCTTGTGCAGGGCTGCGATGCCGGGCTGCATTCCTTTGTGGGCATCGAAGTCGCCGCCATAGATGCTGGCCACGCGGAGGTTGCGTTTTTTGCACTCTTGGCCGACCTGGTGGGCGTCTTCGAGTTTGGTTTTGGCGGAGACGACCAGATGGGTGTCGGACTTTGTGGTCATAAGGCCCACGTATTTGAAGCCGGCCCCAGCGATGTGGTCGAGAGCGATCTTGTATTCGAAAGCGGCCCAGGGGCGGGTGAAGCAGCCGATCTGCCAACGGTCCATGTTGTTTTTGCCTTTGTCTGTGGGCTGGGCTGACGCGGCCGACGCGAATGCGGGCAGGCCCAAGCTGCCGACGGCGGCGGACGCGGCGAGGAACGATCGGCGGGAAATCTGGTGGTTATGGTCCATTATTATGGCCTCCTCGCACATGAGGGTAACTTCTCATCGGGCCATCAGCAACCCCGTCGGGACGGCATTTCAAACGGGAGCGGGCTGCGGCTTCGGTGGTGCCAGAAAATCGACAGAGTCGCTTGACTTTATTCCGTCGGGGCAAATATAAACCACCAGGAGGGCATGTCCGAAGCGGCCAGCTTGGGCGAACAAGCCTCATGCGCATTGCGGAATGAATGCTAGTGGATGATGGTCTGCGTCGAGGGTAACAGGCTATCGAGGGCGGTGTCTAAGCAGGGCCGGTCGCAGGCTCGGAATGTCCCATTGGGAGGCAGGCATGACTAGCGGTAGGAGATCTGCGTTCATCGCGCAGTTGTGGATAGCAATTCTTGCGGGGGTGCTGGTTCAGTCGTCGGCGCAGGCGATGTTTCCGCCTATCTTGACCTTTGCGGACCCGCCGCCCGAGCCGGTCCGCACTATGCATGTTCTGAATAGTGCCGATAACGAATGGTACTCCTTCTGGTGGATGCCGAACGACTACTCCAATCATCTCCTGTGCATGAACAACAGCCTCGTGGTGGACACTGCGGACTTTGTTCCGCGGACCAATTTTCTGTTTGACGACAATGACCAGTATCAGTACTGGACCCGTCCCGGCGTCATGTGGGTGGGTTTTGGTCTGGCTGCGCCGGGCGAGCCGGTATTCAACCAGACCGAAGGGGCACCTCTGGTGTTTCAGCCCGGTTACGGCGGCACGCTGGAGGTCACGGCGGACGGCAGGCTTTCGGCGGGTAACAACTGGTACGCAATAGTGGTTGGCGGCGGGCCCTACGGAAGCAACGGTACGGTCGTCAATCGAGGTTACATCAACCTGAGCAACATCACCGTCGGCGGTTCCATCTACGACGAAGTCGGCCTGGGCGGATGGAGTGGGGATGCGACCGGGACCTCGGCCAGCGTTTACGTTTACGATCACGGGGAGGTTCATGCGAATACCCTGGACGTCGGATCGAGACGGACGGGTTTGTTCGTGATTGATTCGTCGGATGCCATCGTGGGCATCAATAGTGTGACGCTCGGCGATTACGGCGCAGGCACGCTCGAACTGCATAGTGGACAACTTCAGATCTACGGCTCGATGAAGATGGGTCACGAGGACTTGTCGAGCAGCATGCTCTCCGGTACGGGGGTGTATACCCAGGATGGCGGCACCGCGGAGATGGGCAACGTTGAGCTCTACTCAGACATCTACCCAGGCAGCGCGGCACATCTCAATCTGCATGACGGTGAACTCACAGCTGCGGACATCGTCATTGCCGGCTCGGGCGACAAGTCCAGCCTGCTGCAGGACGGCGGGACGCTGCATGCAGACTCGGTGACCGTGGGTGGCACTGCCTGCAGCCAGTACTATGACAACGGCTATATGGAGATAACTGGCGGGCAGTTTACCGCCCAAACGCTGGAGATCAGCGGTCGTACTGCGGCCACGGTGAAACTGGGCGGCGACGCCACGGTGGACGTGACCGACGGCATTTCTGTTGCCGGCAGAATGTGCCTCACCGGCGATACGGAAACTACTGGGGCTCTGGAAATCCAGGATTCCGTTCATGTGAACACCACCGGCCTGCATCTTGGCCGCAACGATGGATATGCGACCAATGCAGAGGTCTTTCAGAGCGGTGGCGATGTTTCGCTGAATTACATGGACGTGCGCAACGGTACCTATCACCTCGAAGGTGGGACGTTGGCGGCGAGCGATCATGTGCAGGTTGGTTGTGTACGGTCGGCGCGGTTCGATCAGACCGGCGGGGCGGTCACCGGCGGCTACTTGTCGATCGATGCGTCCCCGGGCAGTTCGGCCGAGTACGACTTGGCCGGCACCGGCGAGGCGAACTTCTCAGCCGTGCACATAGCGCAGGTCGGCACAGGTGCTTTGACCACCAATCAGTACGGTCAATTTACCGCGGACACGCTGACTCTGGCGGAACAGGAAGGTTCGCAGGGCAGCCTGGAGATAGGCGGCGGTTGGCTGACATTGAACGAGATGAGTTGCGGACTGGGCCAGGCCAGCGTCGATCAGAGCGGTGGCACGGTGCAGGTTGCAGGTGTAGTGGATTTTGCGAGCGCCGCCGGCATGGGGCGTTATTGGATTTCGGGGGGCTCGCTCACGGCGGACAGTATTGAAGGTGTGAACTTCGTGGGCGGGGACGTGAGCACTGGGAAGCTGACGTACGGGGTTGACGATGGTTCGAACGGGCAGACGCGGCTTTGGGCGAACCAGATCTCGGCAGCCGGTGGTCTGCACGTTAAGGATCTGTATTTGGGCATCAACAGTCAAAGCGAACATTTGGCCACGAGTACGTTTGGAAATGGGCTGAACGTTGATGAGGACATGATTGTCGGCCTGGAGAGAACGCGGGCGGTTACGCTCGAAGGGACTTCGAACGTGGGTGGCGATCTGTCGCTCAGCAAGGCTTCGATGCTTGAAACGATGTCTTCGGATGCTTCCCTTGATGTGGGCGGTGCGTTGGCGATCGGTGCAGACGGGTCGGATGCGAGCGTGACTCTTCGTGGGGGGTTGACGACCCAGACGCTGCAGATCGGGCCCAACGCTGCACTGGTTGACGCCTCTAGCGGCGGTGCTGCTACGCTGGCGTTTCATAACCTGGCGGTCGTGAACGATGTGAGCAATCTCGATTGGCACTCGCCGATTCACGTCGGCCTGTCCGGGCAGGGCGCGAGCAGCAATGTAGAGATGGCCGACGGTGTGGTGAATGCTTCGGAGCTATCAGTGGGGCAGGGTGGCTCGGCTCGCTTCCACCAAAGCCATGGTCAGGTGATGTTGGGCACTCTGGACG
>JBJKSL010000695.1:0-3525 GCA_046704145.1 Phycisphaerae bacterium | reverse complement strand
AAACCGGCCTGAACCATGAGGCTGAGCAGATCGGGATGGTCGGCGAGGTTAA
Source organism: Phycisphaerae bacterium (assembly GCA_046704145.1). Taxonomy (GTDB): domain Bacteria; phylum Planctomycetota; class Phycisphaerae; order UBA1845; family PWPN01; genus JACQVT01. Next base: position 3,473 of record JBJKSL010000695.1, on the reverse strand, counting down.
GTGAGGCCTCGGTGGTGAACACCAGTGGAGTCTTCTCGCGGCTGCGCCATGCAACGATTTCTTCCAGCAGGGCTTTGGCCTGTACGCGGTTGCCGATAAAATTGTCATCGACAATGAACACCGAGCCCTTCCAGCCGGCGGCGATGAGGCTCTCGAGTTCGCGAATCATCTGGGCCGGCGTCTTCACGCGCGGAACACGACCGTTCATGATGATGATGTCGCAGAACTCGCAATTGAACGGACAGCCGCGCGAAAACTGCACGGGCATGATCGCGTAATCCTTCATGCGGATCAGGTCCCAGCGCGGCACGGGGGTGTTGGTGATGTCCGGTCGCTCATCGCAACGGTAGATGGGTTTCACGCTGCCAGCGATCATGTCGGCGATCAGATCCGCCATGAGCGGTTCAGCCTCGCCCAGCACAAAGTGGTCGACCTCCGGAAAGCGTTCGTGGCCAGTGGTGAACAAGGGGCCGCCGGCGATGATTGGTTTTTCTATGCGGCGGCAGCGGCTGATGACTTCACGGGCGGACTGCTCGTGAACGATCATAGCCGAGATCATGACGTAGTCGGCCCACGCCAGGTCGGCATCGGTGAGGCGGCGGGTGTTAAGGTCGACCAGACGCAGTTCCCAATCGCGAGGAAGCATGGCCGCCACGGTCAGCAAGCCCAAAGGCGGAAACGTTGCCTTTTTGGAGATAAAGCGCAGAATGTGCTTGAAGCTCCAGAATGTATCAGGCGTTGCGGGTGAGACGAGTAGAATCTTCATGGCGTTCGACCGCACCATCAGGTCTGCTTTTGAGAACCGCTGGACACCCAACCAGCTCATCGCGAACCGATGCGACAGCGCTTGAAACTCGCAATTCAGGACCGGTGCTGCTGGAGCCGACGCGCAAGGTGCAGGGGCTAATCCCGGTCTGACAGGCTGTAGCAATCTAGTCCTTGGCTTTCGCGGTGTCAATCAGAACCGGTTCTTCGGCACTGGTTGTGAGCAAGAGAATATCGGCGCCACGCGTTTGCTGCGCTCGACCTGGATGTTGGAGGGTTCCCGTGAACTTCTATCGGATGTTGGTCAGCACCCTGTTTTGTCTGGCCGGTTTGGGTTCCGTTCCGGCCACGCCGGCAGCGGCCGAGGAAGTTCCGAGCTTGGCCGAAGTGATCAAATCTGGTCACGACCTTTGGGGCGAGGCGGCGATGCGTCAGCCCGACGGCGCCAGCTATGAGTTCTTCGCGCCGTTGCTGCCCCCGCTGCGCTTCGTCAATGCGGATTTCCGTAACTACCCGATCGAGCTGAGCGCCCCACGCAGTCCGGCCAAGGCTCGCCTCATCTCCAACGGCAGTGGGCTGAACCTACGCGGCGGTGCGCACAGTTGGCACGACGTCGGTACGCCGGTGACGTTCCGCGTCGGACCGGATGAGTTTCTCTTCGGTGGGCTTGCCGACCGATTGAGCGAGCCGACATTGGCCGAGGGGTACTTACCCATCGTAGAGATCCGCTATCGCCATGGCTTCCCCGTGCAGGCGGAAGGTAGCGTACCGCTCTCGCAGCAGCCAACAAAGCGAGAGTTAGAAATCTATCGTCTCGAGGCTTTCGCGGATACTGATCCGGTTGCAGCCGCCAACGGTGTGGTGCTCGTGAAGTTCTCACTCGCTCAGGGTACTACCGGACTGATCACAGCCTGTGTAGACGGCGAGCAAACGCTGCGACTGGAATCCGGCAAGCTGATCGACGCGCAAGGCCGCATCTGGGCATGGTTTGACGACAGCTGGAAGATGGCCGGCAATCGCGTTCGCGCGAACCTCAATGCGGACAGTGTCGCAACTATGGCCGTGCCCATCGCGCCGATGCCGCCGGGCTCTGCAGTGGCCATTTCGCCTGCTGAATATGAAGTTCAGCGTCGAAAGTGCGCTGAAACTTGGCGACAGGTGCTCGCCGGCGGGATGTCGGTGGATGTTCCTGAGCCGCTGGTGAACAACGCCTGGCGAAACCTGCTCATACAGAATTTCGCACTGCTCAACGGCGACCGCATTTTCTACAGCGCGGGCAACCAGTATGAAAAGCTGTACGAATCCGAGGGAAGCGATGCGGCCTTGGCCATGATGGCCTGGGGCTATGAGGATGAGATGCGGCGGATGATCGGCCCCCTGCTGGAGTTCACGCGGAAGGGCCTGGAGTTTCATCAGGCGGGCTTCAAGATCAATGACGTGTGCCGATTCTTCTGGCAGACGCGAGATGCTGATTTTCTGCGGTCGATCCGCGACAAGTGGGAACCGGAACTCAAACGCATCGTCGACGGACGCGTGCCGCCTTACGGCCTGTTTCCGAAGGAGCAGTACTGCGGCGACATTCACACTCTTGTGCTGTCCATCAACGCGAACAGCAAGGCGTGGCGGGCGATGCACGATCTGGCCGCCGTGCTGGAGGACATCGGCCAACACGATCAGGCGGCAAGCCTGGCCAAAATCGCTGCCGGCTATCGCAAGGATGTGCTGGATGCGATCGACAAGAGCGTGCATCGCGAAATCGATCCGCCGTTCGTGCCGCTGGCTCTGCTGGACGAGGAACCGGTACACAACCCCATCACTGCCACACGCATCGGCAGTTACTGGAACATCGTCATCGGCTTCACCATTGGCAGCGGCATCTTTCCGCCCGGCAGCGAGCAGGAGACGTGGATCCCCCGCTACCTCCAGACTTACGGCGGCTTGTGCATGGGCATGCTGCGTGCGGGCGGCAGCAGACACGCCTTCTGGACCGGTTCCGAACGTAGCAATCCGCTCTATGGCACGCGGTACACGCTGGACTTGCTGCGTCGCGACGATGTGGAGCGGACCATCGTCAGCTTTTACGGCATGCTGGCCCAGGGCCTGACGCGCAACACATTCATCGGTGGCGAAGGCAACAGCTTGCAGCCGGTGGACGAGCACGGGCGATTTTTCTACTGCCCGCCGAACAGTGCGGCCAACGGTCACCTGCTGACAATACTGCGCAATATGCTGGTGCAGGATTTCGATCTCGACGTGGATGGCCGACCGGATACGCTGCGGCTGTTGTTCGCCACGCCGCGACGGTGGCTGGCGGATGGATGCCATATAACCGTCTCGAAGGCGCCCACCGCTTTCGGGCCGGTGTCCGTGCGGGCCAGCTCGAATCTGGCGAAGGGCGAGGTCACTGCTGAAGTGGATCTGCCGCAGCGTAACAAGCCGGCCAAGACGCTGCTGCGGCTGAGACTGCCTGGTCCCTGGCGAATTGTCTCGGCCACCGCCGGCGACCGTGAGCTTACGGCTGATGCAACGGGCACGCTTGATCTGTCCTGGGCCAGCGGGCACGTTGCAATCCGCTGCAAGGTGGCCGACAAGTGATCGCGGGGTAAGTGCTCTCGACCACAGGCAGGAAAATCGCTCCCCCACCACGACGGTCAGACTCAGCCGCTGAGTACGCACATTCTTCTATCCCTTTGCCTCGCTGGTCCTTT
>JBJKSL010000694.1:0-5780 GCA_046704145.1 Phycisphaerae bacterium | reverse complement strand
TTCAGGAGCCTCGTCGATCCGCACGTGACAGGTGGCACAGGATCGAGTGGTGAAGCCGTGGGCGTGTTCCAGGTGGGGGACCAGGGATTCGGTCCCCGGAGGAATGGGCATCTCGCCGTTCAGGATGTTGGACTGGTTACTGCGGTGCGGCGGGCGGCTGGTTTTCTCCCAGGTGTCGCTGCCGGTAGCGGTGGCATTGGCGTCCCGGCGAGCATGGTGGCACTGGCCGCAAATGCCGAAGCGGGCAGGGTCGGTGGCTTTGGTGAGCACGTCGGATGGCGTCGAGTTGACCACGAGAGCATAGCGCAGCTGGCTGTCCTCCTGGGGTTGCGATCCGTTGCCGGTGGCCTTGTGCGGATCGTGGCAGGTCGCGCAGACCTGGGGGTGCAAGTCGGAGACGATCACCGGCTCGTGGACGGCCTCTGAGATGTTCTGGATGTTAGCCAGAGTGTCGTCTGTTATGTTAGTCATACCTTCCACGAAGCGTAACTCGCGGTAATCGCCTGAATGGCACTCGCCGCAAGTCGCGAAGAAGGTGGGAGGCCGGGGCGTCGCCTCCACCCGGGTGGTTCGTCCGCCAACGAAGTTGGCAGAGTCCTCGGGCCAGAAGACTGCGCCGGCTTTTTCGTTTCCTGAATGGGCCGAATCCAGCCACTCGTCGTACGTCGGATGAATAACTTTATCGTGACATTTGCCGCAGATGCTCGCATCCAGCATCAAGATGCTGGACGGCGGGCGGAGGTTCACGTCCATAACGTTGGCGACGTGCTTACTGCCGGGGCCGTGGCAGTTTTCGCATTGAACGCCAGCGAGGGCATCGGTGGTGGCGCGATTGACAAAGCCGCCGTCCTCGCCAAAGCCGACTACGTGGCAGGGCAAGCATGCGGCGTTTCCTCCCTGGCCGACCGCCTCGAGAGTATTCAGGGCCTGAGAGTGTTGGGTAGTCTGCCATTCCTTGTAGACCTCGGGATGGCAGAAGCCGCAGCCGACCCGCACGTCGTTAGTGGCGGGATCCACCACTACGGTTGGCCGCGCTGATACGAATTGGCCGCTTACGCCGCTATCGCCAGTCGGCCCGCTAGCCCCCTCGCAGGCGTCGCCTATGCCGTTGTTGTTCGAGTCTGCTTGATTGGTGTTCGGCGTGGTCGGACAGTTGTCGTCAGCATCGGGGACACCATCGTTGTCCGAGTCACCGACCGAGGGGCAGCCGGCTACTGCCGCAACCATCAGGATCAGCACGCCGACGAAGATACGCAGCGTCTTGACGTAGACAGTTTGGCTCTGCATGGTGTCCTCTCCCTTGCAGCGGTGAACTGGTCACCTTTCCATGGTTTTCGGTCAGTTATTGCGCCTACTGCGACACTTGGACTGCTCTAATCGTATCGGCACAGTGCGGGCCAGATTCAGCCGTCCGCACAAACGGGGAAGACCCGGTGTGGTTGCTGGGAGGATCACTCAGGCACATGCCGTCAGACGGGTTTGCATCTCGTGCCTGGACGGGTATAACTTGCGGCACGCACGAACCTGAAACTGCTCTTGAAGGGAAGGAAACACGTCATGCGTCGGTTACTTACTTCTGCATGTGTACTGGTGATGACGGTCATGAATGTTAACGCTCAGACAGTTGTGAAGAGTCCCAACGGTGAGGTGCAGGCGACGGTGTCTGCGGCGGCGGACGGCCGTCTGGTGTATGCGGTGCGGTTTGCGGGGCGTGAGGTCCTCGCGCCTTCGCCGATCGGGGTTAACGTCGGCGGGGTCGACTTCGGAGCGGGCGTGAAGGTCGGCCAGGCCAGCGAGAAGGCCTTTGAGCTGGCGTTCCCCTGGCGCGGCAATCATGCGGAAGCGCACGTCACCGGGCGTAGTGCGGCCTTCCCCATTCAGCAGAAAAAGGGTGCAGGCTGGACGCTCGAACTGAAGTGCTTCGACAACGGGGTGGCCTATCGTTGCGTGATACCGGGCAGCGGCGATCGCAAGGTCACCGGCGAGGCGGCGGCCTGGAAGTTCCCCGCCGGCACGCTGGCCTGGTGCAATCCGTGCACCACGAACTACGAGGGCGTACACGAACGCTTTGCCGTGGGCGAGATTCCGGCTGACAAGTACAAGAACGGCATCGGCATGCCGACCACGCTGGAACTGCCCGGCGGCGGGTATGCTGTGCTCACCGAGGCGAACGTGCTGGGCTACAGCGGCATGACGCTGGAGCCAGTCGAGGGACGGGCGATGCTGAAGTCGTCGTTCCGCGACGATCGCGAGGGCTGGACGATGTCGGACGAGATCAAGACGCCCTGGCGTGTGCTGATGCTGTCGAGGGATCTCAACGGCCTGGTTCAGAACGACATAATAGCGTCACTGTGTCCGCCGCCGGACCGCGAGCTGTTCACGGACGGCATTCGTACTGACTGGCTCAAGCCGGGCCGATGCCTGTGGCAGTGGTGGGCGTACGACGCCGCGGGTACGCACTGGAGCAAGCAGAAGTGGTTCGTCGATAAAGCGGCGGAGTTGAACTGCCAGTACTACCTGGTGGATGAGGGCTGGGAGCACACGCGTCAGCAGTGGGCCGGTGAGGGTAAAGATGTCTGGGCTCGCTTGAAGGAGCTCTGCGATTACGGTGCCAGGAAGAACGTGGGCATCTGGGTGTGGCGCGGGTGGACACTGGACGAGAAGCGACAGTGGCCGGGCCTCGAAACGCCTGAAAAACGCGAGGATTTCTTCCGTCGCTGTGCCGAGGTTGGCGTCAAGGGGGCGAAGATCGACTTCATGGACAGCGAGTCACACGACATACTGGCCTTCTACGAGGCGTGCCTGCGGACGGCTGCCAAGTACAAGATCATGGTCAACTTCCACGGGGCTTACAAGCCGACCGGCGAGGCCCGCACCTGGCCGAACGAGATGAGTCGCGAAGGCGTTCGCGGGCTAGAGTACAACAAGTGGGACGCACTGCCGCCCACGCACTACGCGACGCTGCCGTTCACTCGTTTTCTGGCCGGGCATGGCGATGTGACGCCGACGACGTTCCAACCGGAGCGGCTCAAGGGCACGACGTTTGCTCTGCAACTCGCCGGGGCGATCGTGTTCGACTCGCCGATCCTGTGCTGGGCGGACAAGCCGGAGCTCTACCTCGAAAGCCCGGCGGTGGATGTCATCCGCCACATGCCGCCGGTGTGGGACGAGACGGTGGTGCTGCCGGGAAGCGAAATCGGCGAGTTGGCAGCGTTTGCGCGTCGTGACGGCAAGGAGTGGTACGTGGGCGTCATCAATGGCGGCCCAGCCCGCGAGATTACTGTGGATTTTGCATTCCTCGGCGGCGGCGATTTCGAGGCCGACTTCTTTGGTGACGTCGCAGGCGAACCGGCACGACTCGACGTGCAGCGAGGAGTGAAGGTGAAGGCCTCGACCAAGCGCACCGTTCGGCTGAACGCGGGCGGCGGCTTCGTAGGCAAGATCGTTGGGAAGTAGGCCAAGTGTGGTACGGCCCCCCACTGGCGAGTCGCCGACCTGTGACGGGCGGCTACTCCGGCTGGCTGCACGTGCCGTCGTAGTACTGCGAGGCCTCGCAGACTTGGCCGTTTTCAAGTGAGCAGGTGCCCTCTTCGTTAGGCGTGCCGATATTCGCGGTGGCAGTGTAAGTACCACCGGTGATGACGCAGTATTGGGCTGCCGGCGTGACGTAGCCCGAGACCTCGACGCCGCCGACGGGGACTTCGCCTCGGTACATCGCCCATTCCTCGGCTTCATTGCCGTCAGGGAAAGCGCATACGCCATATTGTCCGAGCGGGCCTTCGCGGATATCCACCGTTCCTCCGTTGGCGACGCAGTACTCCGAGGCCGGGTTGGGCAGGCTGGATTGGTCATTGCACGCAGCCAGTAAGATCGCCGTGCAGACTCCGGCAAGCAACACTGTCGAATAGACGGATGCCCTCAGTAAGTTGCTCATGTCTCTGCTCCTCCCATCGGAATCGGTACGGGCTCTTCAACGACGCACCTTCTTAGGCGGACAAAGACGGGCAGCCCAGCGGGGACATGCCTCCCCTCGGCCGGCGACTCCTCCCAAGCAGCGGCCTGGGTTGGGAAGACCTCCGCTCGACGGCATGCGATGCTGGGCGGCCCCGGGAGTTGACGGACTCTCACCACAGGGGGCACAGCACAGAGGCAAGCATTGTGGTACCAGGGCAGTTGCCCTGTAGACACATCTGTGGCACAATATCGGCATGGCAACAGTGCGGCGACGATGGCGCGTGGCGAAGTGGGTTTCGCTGATCATTTGCATCGGGACAGGCGGAGTGTGGGCTCTGTCGTGTACCTACACGCTGCGTCTAAACCATCCGCAACGGCCGTACACAATTCACAATTTCAATGCTCCGCAGCAATTGCACATCCCCGCGACTCAGGTGGTGTATGAAGGGTATCAGATATGCCTTGAGAGAGGCTGCCTGATCTACTCGGCCCCAGAATACTTTGAACTAAACCGACGCACGTGCTATTTCGGGCGCGGATACCGCCTGTCTCTTTTTCCCGCACCGACACTTTCGTACGACCCCACTCTGAGCATTGTCGTGCCGCTGTGGCTTGTGTTCACAGCCACCGCGGCCGCGTCGGCGTTTCTCTTCTGGCGCGAAACCCGTCGACCGCTCGGCATCCTTCCGTGATTCCAAACGTCTGTGAGCCTCCGCGGGCGCGGAGTTGGAAGACTGCTGCGCGATGGCGGCTCTGAAAACCGCGATTCTTAGCAGTGCGCAAAAAAGCCCCGGTAGGGAGAACCCTCACAAACCCGCATTTTCGCCCCGCCCCGCGTTTTTGGGGCCTTCCGAGCGGGTTGTATACAGATTGCCAGTACCTTGTCTGCAAACTCACCTGAGGTCTGAGGGCACGGGGCACTTGGTAGCGCCGTTGGCACGACAGATGTTGGGCCTCATTGTACTCGGCTTAGGGCAAGGCGGCAGAGGGACAGTCCGGCGTTCCGGTCTCGCGGAGATCGTCGGCCGATCTCGCCCGTTCGGCGAACGGCCGAGGAACAGAAGGACGCGGACTCGCTGGATCGTCCGGCAATAACAGACCTGCATTGTATGCCGGATTTAGATCATCGCTCGACGCTGGAAAGATGGATGTGAACGGACGCAGTCCATGTACCAACCGGTCCGGCGCTGCCGCACCTCCGGATGAGCCAGAGCGTAGTCGATCACCGCTTGGCGCTCGGCCTTCCCGAAAAACGAACTTCCACGCCGTCGTGCTGCTCATTCTCCCGCACCTGCACGGTGACGGCCGTGTCCACCGGCGTGGTAGCGGCGGGTTCGGCTTGCTGTTTCTGCCAGCGGCTCTCGGCGGCACGTTTCATCGTCTCGAACTCGGTCCACTTCATGCGGCCGAAATACCAGACGCAGTACGCCGCCCACCGCTCACCCAGTTTCCGTTCGTACAGCAACGTCAGACGGGTAAACTTGAACCGGCGATGGCCGAGCACCCAGTTGGCGTACCGGTCCACCTTCCAATCAGACTGGCCGGCCAGACGGGCGCGTACTCCTTGCATGACGGACAATCTCTCCGACATCACACACCTCCAGTATGGATCAGGGAACTATGGACTATTCCGGCTTGCGACGAAGCCGGTGCGACTCGATGAGGCCGAACTCAGCACACTCAGGCATGTTGAACAAGCGGACGTACGCGAAGCACTCGTCGTTTCCGCGGTCCTCGACCGAATGAGCCTCGCCCATGATCACGTTGTCCACGACCACCCAATGAGTGAACTCGGGATCTGAGACGAGAATGCCTCGGGAATCGGT
>JBJKSL010000693.1:0-5598 GCA_046704145.1 Phycisphaerae bacterium | reverse complement strand
TGCACGGTCTGCCCGGGTCACTAGCACAAAGAAAGAGCAACCAATGTCCACAGCAATCGTTCAAATCATCGGGCGTGAGATCCACGATTCGCCCGGCAATCCCACCCTCGAAGCCACCGTGGTGCTGGAAGACGGCTCCGTCGGTCAGGCCGCAGTGCCCTCCGGGGCCTCCACCGGCGAGCACGAGGCCGTCGAACTCCGTGACGGCGACAAGAGCCGCTACCTCGGCAAGGGCACGCTCAAGGCCGTCGAGAACGTCAACGAGAAGATCGCCGAAGCCGTCCTCGGCCTCGACGCCACCGACCAGGAGATGATCGACCGCGAGATGCTCGACCTCGACGGCACGCCCAACAAGGCCAACCTCGGTGCCAACGCCATCCTGGCCGTGTCCATGGCCGCCGCCAAGGCCGCCGCGACCTCGAGCGGCCTGCCCCTGTTCCGCTATCTGGGCGGAGCCAGCGCTCACGTGCTGCCCGTGCCCATGATGAACATCCTCAACGGCGGCAAGCACGCGGACAACACCGTTGATTTCCAGGAATTCATGATCAAGCCGTGGGGAGCTCCCAACTTCCGCGAGGCTCTTCGCTGGGGCACCGAGATCTTCCACAGCCTCAAGAAAGTGCTCAAGGACAAGGGCTACAACACCTCCGTGGGCGACGAAGGCGGCTTCGCTCCCAACCTCAAGAGCAATGACGAGGCCTTCGAAGTCATAGCCGTCGCCGTCGAGAAGGCCGGCTACAAGCTTGGCGATCAGGTGTTCTTCGCTCTCGACCCGGCTACCAGCGAGCTGTTCAACGAAGCCAAGGAAAAGGGCAAGACCGGCTACTGCTTCTTCAAGAGCGACCCGAGCCGCATCGCCAGCTCGGACGAGATGATCGACTACTGGGCCGCCCAGTGCGCCAAGTGGCCGATCCGCAGCATCGAAGACGGCCTCGCCGAGGACGACTGGGACGGCTGGGCCAAGCTCACTGCCAAGCTCGGCCAGAAGGTCCAGTTGGTCGGCGACGACCTCTTCGTCACCAACGTCGAGCGGCTGTCCCGCGGCATCAAGAGCAAGACGGCCAACAGCATCCTCATCAAGGTCAACCAGATCGGCAGCCTGACCGAGACCTTCAACGCGGTCAACCTGGCCATGCGCAGCGGCTACACCGCGGTGATCAGCCACCGATCGGGCGAGACTGAAGACACCACAATTGCCGATATAGCGGTAGCAACCAACGCCGGCCAGATCAAGACCGGCAGCGCCAGCCGCACCGACCGCATCGCCAAGTACAACCAGTTGCTCCGCATCGAAGAGCACCTGCAAGACGAGGCGGTCTACGGCGGGCTGTTCTGGAATAAATGAGCTCTTAGCTGTTAGCTATTAGCTCTTAGCCAGAAAAACAGACAGAGCAAGAAGCTGTTAGCCAGAATAGAGGCGAGGGTCGTCTCTCTCTGGCTAACAGCTCATAGCTAATAGCTCACAGCTTCTTCCGGAGCCAAGGCATGGATGCCGACCACAACGCCAAGCCTCATTGGTGGGGAACCGCCAGTCTGAACCTCGCGGCACGTCAGCCCGTCTCGCACGCGATCATGTTCTACCTGCTGTCGATCGCGGCCATGTTGATCTTCGCCCCCTGTGTGCTCGTACCCATCTGGCGCGACGTACAGAAGCTGCAGCAGGTCGAACGCCAGGACGCCCTCGCCATCGCTGAGCTGCACCAGCAGATCGAGCGAAACAACACGCGCATCAAGGCCCTCGAGGCCGACCCCCTGGTCATCGAACGCGTCGCCAGACGCGAGCTCAACGAGCGGCCCGCCGACGAGCAGCACATCCGCTTCTCCGCCGCCGAGTTGGCCGCCCTGCGCGTGAATCTCCCGCCGGAACTGGATAATCCGCTGGAAGTACCGCCGCCACCGACGCCGGCCTGGGTGGCCTGGATCAACCGTTGGCTGCCCGCCTGGGCCTGGTCCGACCTCTTCGCCAAGTCCCCCAACCGCGAGATGCTTCTGGTCATGGCCGGCGGCCTGCTCCTCACCGCCTTCGTGCTCTACACCCCCCGCGCCGAAACCCGCGTCCGCGAAGCTGCCGACTCCCCCCAACCTTCAACCTGAAATCGCCCACCGGCTCCTCCCCCTCTTCAATTCAACATTCTACATTCAACATTCCCTTCTGCATTCTGCATTCTGCATTCAGCACTCAGCATTAAGCATTCGGTATTCTACATTCTCCTCCACCGACGTGGACCACGGGGGCCGAGCCCTATATCCTCACCCCAACGAGTGCAAAACTGGACTGCAATCTATTGACTAAATGCGCTCCGACCCCAAGCTTTCCCCTCCGGTCCTACCAGAATTTCGCGGTTCAATAGCCCAGCCCGTACTTCCCCCTGCCAACACTTCGCCACTGCCCTCGCGAGCAGCCACGCATGACTCGGGGTCGGTGTGAGTCGTTGATTCTTCACCGTGTGGCTTTTTCATCCACTACACCTTGCCGGTCTTCCCGGCGCACTCCGCACTCTGGACAGAAAGCACTCGCGTTTTCCACCAGGTTTTGTCCGCACGCCAAGCAGAGGCCGGCCCGGCCTCGCCGAATTCGCCGTAGCGGCCCCCGAATAAACGCCACAGCAGGATAGACAAGGAGGCCGATTGCCGGTAGAAACAGATGTAACTTGATGTCCTCCACCCGCCAATACTCTCCACTTGTACTCGGCCCACAAAGCAGCTTGATTTTGACAAGCCAAAGGGAGACGGAGTGGTCGAAGCTGGCCTGATTTCGCCCCACAGGGTACATGTGAAACCAGCACGCATATCCGTATTGGATGCCATAGCCTCTTAACTGCATCAACTCTCCTTCAGTCCAGGGATGAAGGTAGCTCAGGACCGTCAGAGTCGCCAAAAACAGGGAGGCGATGACTGAAATGCAGATGACGAAGCTTCGAATCATGTTGCATCACTGGTCGTGATTGTACCGCGAGCCTTTCGGCTGGGCTCACACCATTACCATCAACAGCAGTATACCCACGACCGCCACGGCAATCACTATCCTGATCGAGGACCGGATCACGTTCTGCCGGGCAGGGGCCGCCGACAATGTGTTTACGGTCGATGCTCCTTCAGCCACCGCTCGCGGTTCTGCTTCCACCACGCCTTGGCGTCCTCCCACCGGTAGAAACAGCTTGAACCTGGACCGAAGCTCTGCCCCGTTATCCGATCAAATGCCGCGCCCGCCTCATTACTGAGGAGAGCCCATTGGTGTTGTGAACCACCTTCGATAAGAGCATCCAAGCCGCAGGCGCCTTTGAATTGCTCTATTCCTTTGATCGCCGCTCGCGTGATGAGGTTCGATTCGAGCATCAGTGACTCCTTGCTGATGCGCGAGTGATCGCCGAGCAATACGAGGCACACCTCCAACGCCTGCCGATCTTCGTTGCTTTTGACCTCGGGCAGCAAGACTTCGATTCGGGACTTGATCGTCCTATCTCCCTGCAAGGCGAGGCACAGGAGAGCGCCCGTCCGAAGTCCCGGCTCCTGGCCATACGTTTTGTCTTGGTCAATTTCTTTCCCGCATTGACCGTCAGCCACCTTGCGAAGCAATGCCTTGTCGTGTTCATCGTTCAGAGGCACGAGACGACGCAGAACAAGGACCTTGTCTTCATCGAGGCCATCAGCGAAGACCGCTTCTGCGAGTCGAGCGGCCCACTCGCCCTGCTTGTCCGCAGGCAAGCTCTTACCCATATCCTCACCGAAGAACAGCCATGCCGCTCCCCGCAGGCGGCTTCGGTCATCCTTCATTTGTTCCAGTGCAGAGAGGAATGCGCTTCCATCCACCGTGGACGCTGCTCCCAAGGCCCGCCTTTCCTTCTCTGTTGTCGTGAGTATCGGGCAACTGCTGACTGAAAGGGCACCGGAAACGGCAACAACCACCGCGACGGGGTCACCCATTTGCTTGGCGATCTTCTTGCCCGCGTTCTCGTCGCCCTCAGGATTGGGTCCGCCCCACATTGAGCGTTCCAGGACAATGTGTCGGACATTCTCAGGGAAGCAGTGTGCAAAGGCATCGGCTTCCTGACTCGCCTTCTGCTTTTCCGCAAGTCGTGCCAGCCGGGCATCCTCAAACCCGGAGTACCCCTGCTCCTGGAACCATCGCGGCAAGGCCAATTGGCATTTCGCCGTGAGCACGGCATCGCCACTCCATGGCCCGCCACGCCACTTGAGACGCTCGCCGTGAGCATAGGCGATTGATACCAGCAGAGTGTCGCCCTTGTAGAATCTGAACTCCATATCGCCCCAGCACATGCAATGCCCCAGGCTTCTCCAGGCGTCAATCTCAACCAGGCCAATCAACTCCTGCACCTTCTGTTTGCCTGTGACCTTGAAGACAGCCGCTTGGTCTTTGGATTGGACCGGTACAAGTTCCAGCCGATCTGCACCTGCAACCGCTTTCGCCAGCGGGCCCCTCCAATCCTTCACCCAATGCCGAAGAATGATCAGCCCCACGAAGCCGATAAGGGCGACCAGCACAATTCCGATCCTGCGGAGAGTGCGACGTTTATTCATGCTCATTACCGCACCCGAGTGACTTCAGATTATTAGCCTACCCCAATCAGACCAGTACAGTGAGCAGCAGCATACCAGCGACTCTAAGTTGTGCCAAACTATGACGCTCTCTGTTTGCCGGCGTCGATCAGGACAGGTTGTGTACGCGCCTCGCATTTTCGATTACACAGATCAATCCGCCACGCATACAGGCTGGTGGGGATCGCGGGAGGCCACTATGGACCGTACGCCGAAGTCCAGCTGTCGTCTGACAATGGGATCAATCTGTTGTGCAAGAGATGCGATTCAGGACATTTCTCTCGGCCCGAGGAATTCCCCACCCGGATCGATGTGCCGAGCCCAGTGGGCGGCGGCCAATTGCTCGCCGAGCACACGCGTCTCCTGCAGCCCCATAAGCGTGCCGGTACGGATCACCAGCATTACCAGTGCCGCAGCCGCAGCCAGCGAGAGGCGAGCCACGTGAACTTGCGCCCGCTGCCAACGGCTAAGTCCGGGGCGCATCCTCAAGAGTCGCTCAGCCGCAACCGAAGCACGCGCAGCACGACGAAGCATGCGCAATGCCCGACCGTTGGCCCGTGCGATCAGTTCGCGAGGAGCCGTCTGCGTTCGCAGCAACATCATGGACGCGTGCACGCGGTTGATTCGGCGAACCTGTTCGGCACAATATTGGCATTCAGTAGTATGAGCCAGCAACCGCGCCGGCAGCGGACCTCCTCGCACCGCCCAGTCGTCCAGATCGGCGCGAACGCACGGCGTCGCCGGCGTCTCACGAGTAACTGAGTTGGATCCCTGCCCACTACTCATGGCGCGGTCTCCTGTGCAATTAGGTCGGCCAGCCGCAGGACAGCCTTACATCGATACAGACGGGCCGTATTGACGGTGATGCCCAGAATGGCGGCAACCTGTGAATACGAGAGCTCGGCCAAGTCCCGCAGGACGATCACGTCCCGCAGATGCGGCGGCAATCCCAGCACGGCCCCCCGCAACTGGCCGAGAAGCAGTTGCTGGTCCAGGGCCTGACCGCATGTAGCGGCATCACGATCAGAGTCGTGGAGGGCC
>JBJKSL010000692.1:0-5892 GCA_046704145.1 Phycisphaerae bacterium | reverse complement strand
GCACTGAGCGAGCCCATGGCCGTGGCGAAAACGCCGGCGAGCACCAGTCCACGAATGACCATGGGCATGGACTTGAGGATGTACATGCCGAAAACGTCGTTACCGAGGGCCGGCCGCAGGTCGGGGTGCATGTCGAAGAAGACTATGAGCAGCACGCCGATGAAGGTGAACACGGCGAAGATGGGGATGTCCATCACTGCGCCGACGACCAGCGAGAGTCGGCTGCGGCGAGCGTCCTTGGCGGTCAGCAGACGCTGGACCATGTCCTGATCGGCGCCGAAAGCGGCCATGTTCAACACGGCCTGCGCGATGACAGCGGCAAAGATGGTGTAGGGATCGGCCAGGAGCTGCTTGACCGCGGCCCAGGCTCCCGAGCCGGGTTTGTAGGTCTCGTATCCGGTGTGCACGTAGCCCTGAAGGGTGGTCATCTCGGGCACGTGAGCCGCCATCACCGAGAAGGCGTGGGTGAAGCTGCCGCCGCCGATCTGGTAGAGGATAGCTCCGATGGCGGCCAAGGCGCTGACGAACATGAGCGAGGCCTGGATGACGTCCGTCCAGATGACGGCCTTGATCCCCCCCACCGTGGTGTATGCGCAGGTCAGCACGGTCAGCACGATGATGGCCCAGAAGTACGGCACCCAGGAGTCGATCTCGCCGTAGGAGACCTGCTCGCGCGTCACGAACAGCCGCCAAGCGAGCACGAGCACCAGTGACGGCACGTACAGCCGCACGCCGGAGCCGAGCGTCCGCATCACCAGGAACAGGGCGGAGACGTAGTTCTTGGTCAGATTTCCGAAGCGAATGGCCAGGAAGTCGTAAACGGTGTAGACGCGATATTCATAATAAGGCTTGAGGAAGATCTTCCCGACCAGCACTCGGCCGATGATGATGCCGAGGGTGATCTGCACGTAGGTGAGACCTCGCCAGGTGTAGCCTTCCTTAGGAGCGCCGATGAAGGTGGCCGCACTTGTTTCGGCGGCAATGATGGAGGCCATCACCGCCCACCAGGGCATTTTGCGGCCGCCCAGGGCGTAGTCTTCGAGGCTCTTCTCGCGACCGCCCACCTTCAGGCCGATGCCGATGATCACGATGAAGTAGACGACGATGATGAGGCCGTCGATGGCCAGGGCGGTGGTACTCATGGATGCGTGCTCACGTCAGAACGGTCGAAGTCTGTAGTTCGTAGTTCGTAGTTCGTAATTGGTAGTTTGTAGTTTGTTGGAAACGTCAGTCAACCACCAACTACAAACTACAAATTGCAAATCACGGATTACAGACTTCCAGTCGCAGCCTCGTACATTGCCAGCACGTTGGCCGGCGGCACCTCCGAAAGGATGTTGTGCACCTGGTTGAAGATGAAGCCTCCACCGGGAGCAAACGTGTCGATATTGCGACGCACGTGGTCCTTGACCTGTTGCGGCGTTCCGCGGGACAGCACGGATTGTGTATCGCAGCCGCCGCCCCAGAAGGCGATGTCCTTGCCGAAGTCCTTCTTGAGGCGGGCGGGCTCCATGTTTTTGGCGGCGATCTGCACGGGGTTGATGACCTCTACGCCCGCTTCGATGAGGTCGGGCAGCAGGTCGTACACCGAGCCGCAGCAGTGCAGGAAAATCATGATGTTGGGGTTGAGCTTCTTCACGCGGTCGATGATGGCCTTGTGCCTCGGCTTGAAGAACTGCTGGTACATTTTGCGTGAGAAGAACGGGCCGTTTTCGGTGCCGAGATCGTCGCCGAGTTGAATGAGGTCAACGTTGTCGCCCAACACGGGGATCAGCCGATCGAGATTGGCCAGGTGAATCTCGAGTATGCGATCGAGCAGAGCCTCGGCGTCGGCGGGCTCGGCGGCAAGGTCCATGAGGAAGTTGTCCATCCGGCGGAGATAGCTGCCCCACTCGAAGAGGTTCGCCCCGAAGGCGATCATGATGGCCCGGTCGCTGTTCTTGCGCAGGGAGGCTACGTGATCGGCGATGCGTTTGAGGTTGGCGTCGCTCAGGCCGTCGTCGTACAGCGGCTCGCCCAGTCCGCCCCAGCAAACGCGGCCCATCTGTGCGGGCACATCGGGCAGGAGGCTCTGCCAGTCGTCGCCGGCGAGGGGGTAGACTTCCTGGCTGAAGTAGGTGGCCCCTGCGATCATGCGGGCGGAGGCTTGGCCCTGCTTGTCGTAGGCGAGCCAATCGTCGCCGCTGCGGCGGAAGTCCATGCTGGCGGGGATCTGGCAGGGTGAGCCGTCGGGCAGGGTCCAATCCTGCCAGCCGACGTGCAGAAATTCGCGGCCGGCGTTGATGGCGTCGATGCCGAAGCGGTCGAGGTACCAGCTTTCGGGCTCAGCCAACTGCTGAATGACGTCGAACACGCGAGTGCGGGCGTCTTTCATGCCGAGGTGGGCGGCCAGACGACTGTAGGCGATGCCCTGGATGCCGGTGGAGCGCATGGCACCGCAGTCGATGGGCACGCGGTCGGGTTCCTGGTGGGCGACGGCAGCACGGATTCGCTCGCGAGGCGTCATGGTCGGAGTCCTCCTGCAGGTTTGCTGGGCACAGGATAGCAGAAGGAGGCGGGAGAGGCGAATTGCGAATGTAGAATGCTGAATGCAGAATGCTGAATTGAGGACTGCCGGCGCGTTCCCACCCCTTGGAGTACCAAGGGATGGGGCACCCGTCCTTCGACTTTACCACACGAACTTGTCGTTGGCCAGGCGCTGCTTCAGGGCGGTCATGAGGGCGTCTTCGTCGGCTTCGCTCGGGGCGGTGTAGGTGACGCTCCAGCGAAGGCGCGGGCCGGCGTCGTCCCACGGCACGGTGCAGATGGAACGCTCGCGGATGAGGAACTGCGAGGCGTCCTCGGCAGTGGCGAAAGCCTGGCCGTCGGCAATGCCCTTGGGCGAAGGCGTATAGAGGAAGTACGAACCGCCAGGAATTTGGCACTTACAGCCGATGTCGTTGAGCGTAGCGACCAGCTTGCGGAGGCGACGCTCGTACTTGGCACGGATGCGCACGGGAATGCTGGCGTCAGCCAGAGCGGCGGCGGCGGCTTTCTGGATGGCCATGAACTGGCCGGAGTCGCTGTTGTCCTTTACGTCGGCAAAGGCCTGCACGAGCAACGGGTTACCGGCGACGAAGCCAAGCCGCCAACCGATCATGTCGAAGCCCTTGCTCATGGAGTGCACTTCAACGCCGACGTCCATCGCGCCGGGCACCTGCAGGAAGCTGAAGGGCTTGCGGCCGTAAGTCAGCATGATGTGGGCAGCGTCCTGCACGACGACGATATTATGTCGCAGGGCGAAGTCGATGACCTTGCGATAGAAGGCCTCGTCGGCGATCTGGCCGGTCGGGCTGTTGGGATAGTTGAGCACCAGCAGCTTGGCTCGGCGGCAGATGTCTTCGGGAATCTGCTCGAAATCGGGGAAGAAGTTGTTCTCGGCCAACAGCGGCAGAGTGAAGACCTGCCCGCCGTAATAGCGTGTGTACGTGCCGGCGATGGGATAGCCGGGCACGGTCATAAGCGTGATGTCGCCCGGGTTGATGAAGCAGGCAGGCAGCATGGCCAGAGCGGTCTTGGAGCCGATGCAGTGATTTATCTGCCTCGTGGGGTCCAGCGTAACGCCGAACTCGCGCAGCATGAAAGCGGCGACGGCTTCCTTGTAGACGGCGATGCCGTTGTCCGCGTAACCGCGGTTTTCGATCTTGTCGATCTCGGCCTTCATGACCTGCCGCACGTTGGCGGGGGCCATGTCGTCGTTTTCGCCGATGCCGAAGTCCAGCAGCGGCCGATCGGGAAAATCAGCGATGGCGGCCCGCTTGGCGCGCTTGATCTTCTCGAACTTGTAGATGGCGGTGCCTTTGCCGTAGTTAACGCCGCCAATGCGGTCGGCGAACAGTTGCTGGAAGTAGGGGTCGGGCATATTGGGAAAGCTGTCAGCTATAAGCCATGAGCCGTTAACCAGAAAGAAAACTCGCCCGGCTCGATGGCGTGTTTCCGGAGAGTATACGGCATTTGCCTTTTTTTGTAGAGGTGGACGGGCTGCATTCCTGAGGCGTATCCCAGGGTGCGCTGCGCGACCCTGGGCTTTGTTTCGGAACGCCGGTGCCTGTTTCGATCCACATTAGCTTCCCGGATCAGAGTTCGTATCTCTCCGTATCCACCACGCAGCGGAAGCCGACGGTGGGCGAGCGATCCTTGCAGGGGGCCATCAATAAGTACTTGCCGTGCTCGAAGAGGGTGTTGTTGCGCGGGAAGTACCACTTGCTGGTGCCGGGGCGATAGTAGCTGCCGCCGCGGAGGATGGCGGCGCGGGTATGCTCGTCCTGGAACTCGTCGGTCCACTGCCAGACGCTGCTCATCATGCCGAGCGCGCCGAAGGGGCTTGCGCCGGCGGGATATGCGTCCACATCCGCAGGCGGAGGAAGTTTGCGATCGTTGTCGACCCAGGGCTGCGAGGTTGCGGCAGCGGCCGCAGCGGACGTGGTACCGGAAGGGATTCCGGTACCAGCGATGGGATTGGCCCACGGATATGCGCGGCCATCGGTGCCTTGGGCGGCGTACTGCCATTCCCACTCGTGCGGCAGGCGTTTGCCGGCCCAGGCGGCGTAGGCACGAGCGTCCTCAAGCGACACCCAGGTCACCGGCTTCTTGGCCCAGCCTTTCGGATAGTCGCCCATTATCCAATCGCGAAGGAAGTTGGTTTCATCCTTGGGGCGGTACTTGCTTTCGGTGATGAAGCGTTTGAACTGTTCGTTGGTGACCGGTGTGCGATCGATATAGAAGGCCTTGATGTCGATCTCTTTGTCGTGGTGGCGGGTGGGCACAGTTTCCCAGGGATACTGCACGTCAACGCCGGAGTCGTCGCCGCCTTCGATCTCGACGCCGCTGACCTTGAAGCGGAATTTGGTCGCGGGGATGAGCACCATGCCTTCGGGAGTGGTCTTGGCGGGCGCCGTACGCGGGATGTCGACGATCTTCTGCGGCAGCGGTTTCCACTCGGCAGAGAAGCCGGCCAGCGGGGTCTTGCCGAGTTCGGCCATTTGCATGAGCAGCCTGGGCACGCAGCGCGGCATGGATTTCCTGTTGTAGGTCAGGATTGCGCCGTAGCCGTGGGCCTCTATGGGGAAGCTGAGCGTGGCAGTGTCGGCATCGACCGCGGGTTCGAGTTTGCGGCCGGTCCACAGGTCGTAACAGCTCGTAGCTGCGCTGAAGGGCACGCGCAGTTGCTCGCCGGTGATGTCCTTGTCGGTGCGATTGACCAGCAGCCAGACGGTGCGATCGTTGCCGGGGAAGCGACTGGCGTAGACGCCCTTCTGCAGGGTGGGCACGTGCGGTTCCCACTCGGGACTGACCAGCAGATCGGCGACGGCACGCTCGATGGTGGCGATGCGGCGAAGGGCCTCGGCGTCGCGCGGCGTGAGCTGGTTCCAGATGCCCCAGACGTTCTCCCAGCTCTCGTAGCCCACGCCGTTGAAGAACGCGGACTGCAGGCCGTCGGTGCGATTCTTTGCCCAGCGCTCGCAGACGTTGACCATGTGTCGCGATTCGATCCACTTGTAGGTGCTGACGACGGGCACGGGCTGTGTGTACTTCCAGTAGCCCCAGCTCATGGTGTCCCACGCGAGCATGGCGTAGTCGGACACGCCCACCTCGGGCTCCAGGGCCAACATGCGGCCGGTCTGGTAGCAGGCGGTGCGGTACTCCTTAGGCAGGCCTCGCATGGTGTCGCCGTTGATCCCGTCGGCGTCGACCAGGTGGAAGTCGCGTGCGGCAGCCTCCCACAGGGGAAGGCCCTCATCGCGCGTGCCGGTGTCCCAGGGCATGACGGGGAAGAACACACGCACACCCCGGCGGTGGAATTGCTCGACCATGTCACGTACGCCGGGCAGTCCGCCGGGCAGGGCCTTGAGC
>JBJKSL010000691.1:0-3971 GCA_046704145.1 Phycisphaerae bacterium | reverse complement strand
ATGCGGATATTAGCAGGATCGTTGCTGGCCAGTTGCCGAGCCAGGCGGTTCAGCTCTGCAGCATGGGCGTGGTCAACGTTCGTTCCAACCAGATGCTCCAACGCCTGCGCCTGCGAACGCATGGTCGTGGTCAGTTCGGACAGATAGAACTGCTCCACCTGGCCGAGAATCAGCCAGATGAAAGCCATGAGCACCGCAGTCATCAGCACCGCGTTGCCCAGGAACAATCGCCAGAATAGCCGTCCGAGTCTCATTCGCAGTATATTTCCGTCGTGACAGGCTTCTTCAGAGCCGGGGTCTGCGACCCCGGTGCCGTAGTCCGCGAGCAGCGACACCATGTCAGAGCCGGGGTCTGTGACCCCCGTGCCAGTTTCGCGAGTAGCGACACCAAGTCAGAGCCGGGGTCTGTGACCCCGGTGCCTCACCTTAAGGAACCGCCTCCCCTGAGAGTACGTGCCCGCGATCATCCAGGCATTCGGAAAGTGTACCCGACCCCCCGAATGGTTTGAACCCAGTCGGCGGCCTCGCACAGCCGCTTGCGAAGGGCGGTGATATGCACGTCTATGGTGCGATCCGTGACCGCCGCGTTGGGCCCCAGGGCGGCATCGATAAGTTGCGCTCGGCTCAGCACCCGTCCGTCGGCAGCCAGCAACGCCCGCAACAGGCGGAACTCGGTGGCCGTCAGCACCACTGCGCTGTCCGACACAAACACCTCGTGCCGACTCGAGTCCAGCCGCACCGGACCACCCGTGAGAACCTCCGATTCTTTGGACAGCACGTCGGCTCGGCGGAGCATGGCCTGCACCCGCGCCAGCAGCAACTTCATTGAGAACGGCTTGGTTATGTAGTCGTCCGCCCCCAAAGCCAAGCCGACCAGTTCGTCCGCCTCCTGGGCTTTGGCGGTCAACATGATCACCGGAATCATGCTGGTGGACGGATCGCGCTTCAACTGGGCGAGCACTTCATCGCCGCTGAGTTTGGGCAGCATGCGATCCAGCAGCACCAGATCCGGCGGATGACGGCGGATTTCACCCAAGGCCAACTCGCCGTCGTGGACGCACCGTGCAGAGTAGCCTTCCCGCTCCAGGTTGAAGCGGATCATGTCGGCCAGATCGACCTCGTCCTCGACGATAAGGATTGCCACCGTTCGCATGCGCACCTCCCACCCTCAGGATTGCTGCAGTCGCGCAGCCGCTCAGCCCTCGGATCGCATTATCCTAAGAGACGGTGCATTAAGGAAGTATTAGGGAGGCGCTAAACTCTCGGCCAGTATCTTACGCAGGCTACTTTGCCAGCACGTAACCTGCGCTCTCGCTCTGGTTATCGACCTCGCGCAGCACCAGTTTGTACGCCTGGCCGGAGAGACCCTTGACCTCGACCCGGGCCCCCGGCACAAACCGCCGGATCTTCATTCGCCGCTCGCCAATGAGCACTTCCAGATATGCCTGTGGAGGATTGTCATCCGTGCCCTTGAGCCGAATGAGAATGCCGTCGATCGTGGTCTGCTCGCGAGGCTGATCGCCGTCGGTCAGGCTCAGTTTGCCCTCGAACAGTACCTTCTGAGGCGTCTCCACCTTCTGCTGAGCAGGCTGCTGCATCGCCGGCCGCGTCGTGACGGACAGAACGCCCGGCGTAACCGCACCCGTACGCACCTGCTCGATGCCCGCAGGCTGCGTGCTCACCACCACCGTTCCGTTCGGCAGACCGGCGGCAGGCTGACTGGCCGCAGCGTTGCCGGCCGCAGGCGGTGTCGCCTGAATCACGCCCGCGGGCGCCGAGGTCGGAGCCGGCGCTGCCTCTGGCGGCCGAGCATGCAGGAAGACGTCCGCAAGCGGGGCATCGTCTTTCGCCAGCTTCTTGAGCTTCTCGAAGCTTTGCTGGGCGAGATCCCGTTGATTGCTGAAGTGCCTTACGAACCCCAGCACAAACAGCGCATCCGCATCGCTCGGATTCTTCTCGACGTACTGTTCCAGCGTCCGCAACTGGGTGATGAAGTCGCTGGTTTTGGTGTACCGGTCGCGTAGATCGAACGTCGTGTCCACGATCGGCGGGAACAGGTTTACCCCGTGCCGAGCCGACATGGCCGCCATCTTGTACTCGCCAGTCGCGAATCGCCCGACCGCATGCGCCAAAGCCGCATCCACATTTTGCGGATCGGCCTCGCTTACCTGGGCAAACATCCCCGCAGCTTCAGCATACTTGCCCTCGCTGAACGCCTGCGTGCCCTTGACCATCAACTCCTGTAGCTTCTCGGCCGGCAGGGCGCCTTGATCCTCCTCCGCTGATTCGGCGGGTTCTTGAGCCGCCGCCGCCGGTGCCGGAACTGCTGCCGGAGGTACTTGCGCCATGCCCGTCGGCGGAACCACCGCTTGCTGCTCTGGCATGGCCTCAGGTGTAGTTGACTCCGGTGCGATTGCCTCAGGTTGCACTACCGCCTCAGGCTGCGCCGCCTCAGGCTGCACCGGCTCAGGCTGCGCCGCTCGTGGCTGAACTTGCGTCACACTCTGTTGCTGCGGCTGCGAGTAATACTCCGCATCTGACCGCGCCTGGTTCTGCGGGATCGCGTACACATTGCCCGAACTGGCCACGCTGCCCGAGTCAGCCACGCTGCCCGAATCGACCAGGCCTGCAGCCGCGGCATCGTCCTCGTAGCTAACCTCCGGCGAAGGCACCATGGTGCCCGCCACGTACGCGTCTGCCGACGCATATTGCGAGCCGCTCGCCCCGTTGTCTGCGGTGTAATACGTGACCGATGGCTCGACGTAAGCCGGCTGATTCACCACCACCGTACTCGGGTAGGCCGGCACCACGACCGGCGAGTAGTACGTCGGATAGTACACCAGCGGATACGTCGGGTACGCGAAGCAACTGTTATAGAACCCGAATCCAAAGCTGTAGCCGTGCTCGTGATGGTACGGATAACGGCCGTAGTACGAAGGATAGTAATGATAACCCGGCCGGTAGTGATACGGGTTCACCCGCGTGAAGTAGCTGCCATGTCCGGGCACCCCCAACCGTGGGCCGAGGTAAGTCCCGTGACGGTCCGTGTTAGTCGGATGGCTGGTCCACGAATCCGTCCCAAAGTTTCGCGTGACGCCGACCGGCCGGAGTCCGCTTGTGCCGCTTACGCCTGGTGAGTGACGCACCGCATTGACTCCCGACCGATCGATCGTCGGGCTTGTTCGACTGATCATCCCGCTGGGCGACGGCGACACCCTACGCGGCTGGGGCCGTTCGATGCTGTCCGACCGCGAACGTGTGAAACTCGGTTGGCGGATGACGCCCTGTTGGCGGATGGCGCCCGGCTGCCGGATTACCTCCCGATGCGTGTTGCCAGCAGAGGGCGTCCGCGTGACAGAAGCCGGCGACCGCCGGATCTCATCCAGCAACGAGGGCCTCTTTGTGATAACCGGGGTATGGCCGCCGTCCGTGCGCGGCGTCACGCTTCGGCTGAAATCCGATCGCGGAATCGATGTCGAGGAATCAAAAGAGCGGCGACCGATCGGGGGACTTGCAGGCCTGGCTGCATCCCTGTTCGGCACCGACACCCGCCGAGAATCGTCCGACGAACTGCGCGGCAGGCTGAACGACGGAAAATGGAAGAGCGAACGGCTGGAACCGCTTGAAGTTGAGGGCTGCGAAGGTCGAATCGTCCTGATCGATGGCGAGGACTTGTCGCTGCTCGATGGCCTTCGCGAAAACAGCGAGCCCCACGGTGAATGCGACGAAGAAGACGGGCTCGACCGGGAGAAAGAGGGACTCGATCGGCTGAAGGAGGGCGACCGGCTGACCGGAGGGCTGGAACGCCGAACGGATGAATAATCCCGGTCCCGCGAGTACCCGCCTGGCGAACGGGAAATCGAAGCACTGCGAGCCCACGCAGCGGTGGGGGCGCTCAGCGCCACAAAACCTGTCACCAAGCCCAGTAGATGAACAGCTGAAGAGGGCGATAACATAGAACAACCTCGCAG
>JBJKSL010000690.1:0-4314 GCA_046704145.1 Phycisphaerae bacterium | reverse complement strand
CGGATCCACCTCCGCGGGCTCATGCGTTTGACGCAGAAAGGCAGACACCTCATGTCCACCGAGATGAACTCTCGTCGCGATTTCCTCAGCAATTCGGCGAAGATCGCCGCCGCCGGGCTGGCTACTGCCGCCGTAGCACAGGCCATGAGCCCCGCCAAGCCGTTCGACCGCGGCCCTAAGATCAAGGTCAACGCCGGCAAAGCCCCGCGGACCATTGGCCCCAACGACCTGATCAATCTCGGCCTGTTCGGCATCGGCGGACAGGGGCGACACGACCTTGAGCGACTGCTCAAGAACAACCCGCGACTGAGTGTCAAAGCCATCGCCGATCCCGATCCGACCAACGCCCGCAAGGCCGTCGAAATGGTCAAGAGCATCACCGGCGAGACGCCCGACATCTACCCCGGCTTCGACGACTACAAGAACAAGCTGCTGCCCCGCGAAGATATCGACGCCGTGCTCTCTGCCACGCCCTGCTACATGCACGGGCCGGTCTACCTGGCCTGCTTCGAGGCCGGCAAGCACTTTTACGGCGAGAAGCCGTTGTGCATCCACGCCAATGAGGCCGACGCCCTCGTCGAGGCTCAGCGCAAGAACCCCATGGTCAAGGGCCAGATCGGCTTCCAACGCCGTGGTACCAAGCTCTACGCCGAGGGCATCAAACGCATCCAGGACGGCGAGATCGGCGATCCCATCGACGGCCGCGGGGCATGGAACAACGCCTGGGGCCCGATCGGCATGCCCAACGAAGTCGCCAAGACCTGGCCCGGCCGCATCTGGCTCGGCCGACGCGAGTACAGCGGCGACTGGATGCTCGAACAGGCGTGCCATACGTGGGACGTGTTTTGCTGGTTGACCGGCGAGCCGCCCGTCTCCGCTTACGGCACCGGCCGCACCGATGTCTACAAGGACTTGGATCCCAAACGCGACGTGACCGACTTCTATCACGCCGAGCTCAAATTCTCCAACGGCATGGACGTGGACTTCCAGCACAGCTGGCTGTGCCCCAAGCGCGATGATCACGGCAAGTTCAACGGTGTCTTCGAACGCATCTCCGGCAAGAAAGGCGGCATCCTGCTGGACGAAGGCATCTTCCTGCCACGCGATGGCGGCGAGGCCGTCACCTACAAGCCAAACGACGGCGATCACTACGTCGCGGCCCTCAAAGCCTTCGTAAACTCCATCCGCACCGACGCCCCCGTCGTGTCCAGCGTCGAAAGCGCACGGCTGGCAACCTACACCGGCCTGCTCGTCCGGAAAGCCGTCTACGAGAACCGCGTGGTGACGCTGAAGGAACTGGGCTACGTGAAGATGTAATCCTGAATAATCGTTCCAGTGTTCGCGCCCCAAGTTGCACACGGCGAGAACACGTACTGATCTTCACAACCAAAGCCCACGGATTCCAATCCGTGGGCTTCTTCTTTACCGCACGATCACCCCCACGCGACAGTCTGTCGCAACACACGACGACTTGACCGAATAACTCTCCCCCAAACCAACCAGAACACAGGAGCAATTACGTCGCGATGCCGTGGCACGGAGGTTGCATCTGCTCTAATGCTGTTCCACAAGAAACGATTAGAGGACACCCCCCGACCGGAGATCACGTATGCGACCGCGCAATGCCTCGCTCTTCGCAGTTATCTGCATCACGGCACTGCTTACCCCTGCCCTCGCTCAGACCGTCGAGTTCGACGTGTCGCCGACGTCAACCATGATAACCCCCGTTGCCGGCCAGATCGTGACCGTCGAACCAGGCAGCACCGTGCCATATTCTCTAGGCGTGACTGTTCAGCCCACCTCCGCAGTGACCTCGCCCCCCGGCTTGGGATCCTTCAACGTAAACATCATCACCAACCTGGGCGCGCCCCAGCTCCCCTTGACCTCTTTCTCCCCGGTGATCGGCGGTTACTTCACCCTCAACCAAAGCCTGGGCATCCCCATCGGCGACGACGTCCAGAACATCTCGGCGACGCAGCCCCTGACCGGCATCACTGCTCCGGCGGTCGGCGTTCAGTCGCGACAAGAATTGGGCACGGGAACCTTCCAAGCACCGCAAGTCGACGGAACTTACGCCGTCACCGTCAACGGCACCGCCCAACTGCTGGACACGACAACAAATCCGGCCGCGCCAACCCTGGTCACACCGGAAGCAGTCACCGGCCTCGGCTTCAACATCCAGGTCGTTACGTCCCCCGCCACGCAGCCCAGCGGAGACATCACACCCACCTTCCCCACCGGCCTGGCCAGTATCTGCGGGGTGAGCATAGGCGCAACCTCACTCTTGTGCATGATCGGCCTCGCTACCTTAAAGCTGTTCCACCACCGAACGCCTTAGAGCTTCCAGGCCCGCGCGAAGGCCTCAAAGCTGCGGTCGTACGTCCGTTCCGCTGCGGGCGGAAAACAGCACCCCGGCAACTCGCGATTCGCCAGGTGGTAGGCGATGCAATCGCAGCAGACCGCGTGCTTGTTGCAGCCGCCGTAGGTGCACGTGCAGTTCTTGGCATTCCTGTCTTTTTTGCAGTCCATGTTGACCTCCACAGAACCGAGAGCAAGAGCGAGCCAACTCGTGGCATGTCGGCAGACATGGTAGGCCACCGCCACCGAGGGTCAACGCTGCTTCGCTGCAGTTGTAAGCCAGCCGGCTCCGTACCGCACCCACAAGCCGTTCAGCATCAGCAGAACCAACACCACACCCGCCGCCACTTGCCAGTTCGAAACCGCCTCCTGCACATGACCCACTTGAAGACTGGACAAAGCCGGAAAAACCAACATCCAATCCAACAGCAAGCCCAGCAAAACACTCACCACGGCAATACTCACCAGGTAAACCGCCAAACAGCGCCGGCCAAGCTCTTTGCCCACGATAGCCATGGTGGCCGCGTTCGTCGCCGGCCCGGCCAATAGGAACACCAAAGCCGTGCCCGGGCTCATGCCCTTTGCGATCAACGCCGCAGCCACCGGCGTAGACTCACTAGCGCAGACATACAGAGGCAACGCGACCACCAGCACCAGAACCATGCCGACCAGACCCGAGCCGAGATATCTCGCGAAGAACTCTGCCGGCAGCGCCGCCGATATCAAACCCGCCAGCACAAATCCCACCACCAGCCAGACTCCCAGGTCTGCGAACATCTCCACGAACCCGTAACGCATGGCCACCACCATCCGCCCAGCCAAGCCGGCCTCCGTCGGGCCGTTCGCCTCAGCCATGGCTTCCGTAGAATCGCAGCAGGAACCGCAGGAACAGTCGCAATCGCAGTCGGCGTCGGTTTCGGCGGCCGCGGTCGACCTCTTGTCCGGATCGAACCAGTTGATGAATACCCCCGCCGTAACCGCTGTAATCACCGCCGCCAAAGGTCGAAGCACAGCCATCAAGGGCCCCAGCAATGCGTAGGTAATGGAAATCGAGTCCACTCCCGTTTCCGGCGTGCTGATCAGGAAGCCCGCGACCGCCCCTCGCGAAGCCCCGCTCCGCCGCATGGATGACGCAACGGGTATTACGCTGCACGAGCACAGCGGCAGAGGGGCCCCCGCAATGGCTGCCTTTATCACGCCGCCGAAGCTCCGCTGCCCCAGATGCCGAGCAATCTTGCTCACGGGCACCCACGCGTGTATCAGACCGGCTACAAAAAAGCCCGCGATAAACCACGGGGCCGCTTCGAGAACGATCTGCCATGTCTGCATTAACCACGTCTGTAGGAAAACCATATCGTCTGATTATTGGCGCCGCGCATCAATCCGCAATTGCCGCGGACACAAAAACTTGTGTTTGCTTTGTCATACAAGGCTGCGGCACTCGCAAGCTCTTGACCGTTGCCGTGCAGTCATCGACAATCTGCATCAGGGAAAGAGTCATCCCACAGAACACAATGCAAAGGAGTACGCGATGAGGACTGCTCTGCTGAGCGCCATGGTTGCCCTGTCCGCCCTGCTGATCGGTTGCGCTGCCAACAACACCGGTGTCGGCCGCGAGGGCTGCGCTCACTGCTCCAAGGCCGCCGCTTGTCCCAAGACACAAGGAACCTGCCCCAAGGCACAAGGAACCTGCCCAAAGGCACAAAGCTGCCCCAAAGCACAGGGCACCTGTCCTAAAGCGCAAGGCACCTGCCCGAAGACGCAAGGCGCCTGTCCGAAAGCCCAGGGATCTTGCCCAAAGACTCAGGGGACGTGCCCCAAAGCTCAGGCTGGCGACAAGAACCAGGCCGGCTGCTGTGCGAAATGCAAATGTTGCTGCGGCTGCGCGGGCAAGGTGCTACGTCACGTGGTCATGTTCAAATTCAAGGACGGCACCACCCCCGAGCAGGTCAAGAC
>JBJKSL010000689.1:0-3150 GCA_046704145.1 Phycisphaerae bacterium | reverse complement strand
GGATTCCACGCCCGCAAAGCTGGAGGTGCGTTATGAGGATCCGGCACGCGGGTCCAAGCCGCCGGTGAAACTGACCTGGTCGGTCGGCGTCGAGCATCCGGACAACTATGTCGAAGGCGAGACCGTGCCCTGGGGGGCGGGCTTGCTGTTCATCGGCGAGAAGGGCGTGCTCGCGGCTGATTACGGCCAGCACAAGCTGCTGCCCGAGAAGGACTTTGCCGACTTCAAGCCGCCGACGCCGTTCATCCCCGATACGCCGGGCCATCACAAACAGTGGACGGAAGCGTGCAAAGGCAACGGCAAAACCAGCTGCAACTTCGATTACTCCGGCGTGCTGGCCGAGACGGTGCTGCTCGGCAACGTGGCCTATCGCAGCGGCCGCAAGCTGGAGTACGACGCCGCCAACATGCGGATTCCAAACGCTCCTGAGGCGGAAAAGTTCCTCCGCCGCGAATATCGCAAAGGCTGGTCGTTGTGATGTGATACGCATCCGCGTCCTTTTGCGCGCGGCGACGTGCCCATAAGTCTATTACGCACGGTGTTTGGGACGCCGCGGTGGGCACGAGTTTCAAATGTAATCGGTATGAGTATGTAGGCCGTGCGAAGGTCAGACGCTCTTCAAACGCCGGCCGAAGGCACGCTCGTAGAGATCCGCGACGGCCACCAGTGCGAATACGACCAGCATGCAGCCCACCGGGGCCATGCTGCGAGCCAGGGGCTCGAAGATCGCGGCTGTCAGCCAAAACGCGGAAAAAATCGCGATACCAGCGGCGGCCTGCCATCGCCACGCACGCTGGTGCAGGCAAACGAGCGCACCCCAGATGGCCGGCACAAGGATGGCCAGGTTCAGCGCGAACAGCGGTTGCTGGAATCGGCCGTCAGAGGTCGCATAGAGGCATCGCCATGCCCGTCCGAGCAGCCAGGTGGGCAGTTCGCCGGGTGAGCGTTTGAGCTCTCGCCAGGCGGCATGCCATCGCTCGGCCGCTTGGCCGGACTGGCCCTCGACCGCGAGCACGGCCTGAGCTCGCATGGCCCGCGCGACCACGCTGCCGTCGTTGTTGTCCAGGGCTACCGATACAGCCGTCGAGAACTTGGGGAGCGGGGTGGCAATCGTCCCGCTCGGGATCATGCCGAGGGAGATGGCAATAGGTACCGCGAAGCCCAGCCATAACAGGCCGAAGCCCTGCCACGATTTCCTTCCGTTCCGTAGCGACACCAGAAGGAGGATCGCGGCCAGTGCGAACGCCAATGGCATGGCCAGTGTCGTGTGTGTGGTCAGACCTGCGGCCAGCCCTGCGACGAAGGCTACTCGACGGCGCCGGCTTCGGCTCCACCACAGCAGCAAAGCCCAAGTCAGCGGCACAGCGAAAAGCACCAGCGTCAACGCTGTGCTTCGCTGAGCGACGAAGGCAAACAGCGGATTCAAGCTCCAGACGGCCGCTGCCCACATGGCCCAGCCGGGACCGAGCAGCTTGCGCGTCGCTGCGTACCAGACCACAGTCGATAACAGCCCAAGCACGAGGCAGACTCGAAACAGCAGTCGGCGAGCAGGCACGGCCTCCGAATCAATACGGTCGAGCCGATCCTGCAGAGCGGTGAACGGCAGAGGATTGGCCACTATCGCCGACGGCACCATGGATGAGGCCTCGCTCACCATGGGTACGGGCAGTCGCGCGTTTACCAGCCAGGCCGCGAGTTGCCCGAGGCTCGCGCACATCAAAACCACGCTGATTGCGATCAGCGGCTGGTGAGTGATGGGGGGCAAAGGCGGTACTGGTGACGCCAGTCTCGGGGACGACGATTCCGGAGATTGTGCGGCGGTCGGGCCGACGCCAGTGTGACGATGGTTGGCGCGGTGTGGCGTTGCGAAGCTCGGGTCTTTGCTGCTGTCTCCGCGTTTACGCGTCACCATATCTCCGCGTCGTTGGATTATACTTCCTCGATTTCCTTGGACTTGGCCGTGACCAGGGCATCGACCTGTTCCTCG
The DNA here is from genome assembly GCA_046704145.1 of Phycisphaerae bacterium. Taxonomy (GTDB): domain Bacteria; phylum Planctomycetota; class Phycisphaerae; order UBA1845; family PWPN01; genus JACQVT01. Next base: position 1,163 of record JBJKSL010000689.1, on the reverse strand, counting down.
TACTTCTTGGTCAGGTTCTGGATGCTCTCTTTACACTTCTCGGCTTCGTCCTCGGTGACGCTGCTGGCCTTCTCTTCGGCATCGATGCTCTTGTTAGCGTCGCGGCGGATGTTACGGATGGCCACCTTTTGTGCCTCGCCGAGCTTGCGAACCTGGCCCAGCAACTGCTGACGTCGTTCGCCGGACAAAGGCGGGATGGGCAGGCGGATGACCTTGCCGTCGCTCATGGGTGTGATGCCGATCTCCGAGGCCTGAATGGCCCGCTCGATGTCCTTGAGTGCACCCGGATCGTAAGGCTTGATCATGAGTTGGTTGCCCTCGGGCACCGAAATGCTGGCCAGCTCGCGCAGCGTCATGGTCGAACCGTAGGATTCCACGGTGATCTTCAAATGTTCGACGAGCCCGGGCGAGGCTCGCCCGCTGCGGATGCTCCGCAACTCGCCGCGCAGGAACTCCACGGCCTTGTCCATCTGCTCTTCAGCCCCAAATTCAATCTCTTCAACTGGCATACTCGGTACTCCGGGATCGCTCTAATCGTTTGGTGCTCGCATTTTACGGAGATCGCCCGCCTCAGGCAACAATCGCCGGCCCAACGCGCCTTCTTCCATGCGGGACCGTCTCCCAGTCGGTCAGTGGACCCGCAAGATGCCGGTCCCACACAAGAACGGAGGCTGCGTATTTGTGTTCAGCGATTTACGGTCGTCCTCGATGGGCCAGTTCTTCATCCCGTTCGCGTTGCAGGCGTGTGGCTTTGGAAAGGATGTTCCGCTCGCGACGGGTGAGGCTGTGCACGCCTTCGCGGTGGACTTTTTCGAGGATGCGGTCGGCCTCGGCTTCAGTCTCGATCAGGCGACGACGTTTGCGCTCGGCGGTACTGTAGCGTTTGAGCCAGCGGCCGATGCGTGAAGGCTTTCCGTAGGCGCTGCCGCCGCCGAAGGCCAAGCCGCCGACTCGCACGCGCGGCATGATACCCCAGGCACTCAGCACGCCGACCGCAGCCAGTGCACCACCGAGGTGGCAGATCTGTCCGCCGGCGTTCTCAACCTGCCCGGTGAGAATCTGGAACAAGAAGATGCCGAACATGATCGCGCCGAAGACGCGGATGGGCACGGGGAAGAAGTAGAAGATGATCTGCATCGAGGGATAGAAGATCATCGCGGTCA
>JBJKSL010000688.1:0-4775 GCA_046704145.1 Phycisphaerae bacterium | reverse complement strand
TGCGTGATGCTTGTAGGCACACAGGCCCTTGAGCCCGTAGAGCAGGATCTCCTGCAGCGACTGAATGTCCTCGTCCTTGCCGCAAACGCCGACGTCTGTGCAGCCGACGCCCTTCTTGGTCTGTTCGCACTGGTTGCAAAACATGATTTCGTGAGCTCCTTGGTCGTGTCCTGCCGGTGATCGCTGCACCCGACGCATGAGCCAGCGAATTCCGACGCGTTGTCTGGTAACGACTTTAGCGGGATGGCGACATGTGGACCTTGACGGCGGTCAAGTTTGGGAAGAATTTCACGAATAATCACGAGTTGCACGGGCTGTGTTTTGTTCTGAGCCCGTGGCAGTCTCAGCCTTGTGCGTCGCCCAGCAGGACTGCTTCCAGGGCAGCGGGATCGGTGATTTGAACCTCGCGACCGGCGACGGCGATCAGGCCGCTGTTTTCCAGGTCGGTTTGGGCACGGGAGAAGGTCTCCGGAGCCATGCCCAGCTGTGAGGCGATCGTCTTCTTCGCTTGGCCGAGCTTGATGCGGCAGGGGCCGGTGGTCGCAGCCTGACGGCGGGCCTCGCGAAGGATGTAGTTGGCGAGCTTGGCTCGGGCATTCAGGAAGCTTTCGTTTTCGAGCTGATCGAGCAGGCGGTGCATCCACATGCTGAGCGATTCGAACATGCGCACAGAGGCTTCAGGCTGTTCGCGGAGCAGTCGCAGGAACGACTCGCGCGGCACGAGTACCACACGCGAATCTTCCACGGCAGCAGCGAAGGCCGGATAGCCGCCGGACGTGAACATGGCCGCCTCGGCGAACGAGTGCGGCGGACGGACGATGTGCAGTGTGCGTTCGCGGCCGTCGGGGGCGATCTTGTACACGCGTACGAGGCCCTGCAGCACGACGAAGAAACCCTCGCAGGGATCGCCCTCGCGGATGATCTGCTGGCCGGCCTTGCGCTTGGTGGTTCGGCAGATGGCGGCCAACTGCTCCAGCTGCGCCGGCATCAGTCGATCGAACAGCGGGCAGCGGATGAGTTCGTTGGCAAGCTCGCTCATAGCCTTCAATTATAACCGGCCGCTGGCCCCACGCTCCGGGCGGCGGCCAAGGCACCTGTGGATAGTAAGTTGCGCGGTATCAATTGCTTGGTTGGGCCGGGGTCAGCCCCAGGGCCTTGGTCAAGACTGGCACCAGCTTGGTTGCGATTATGTTGTAGCCGTAGTCGGTCGGGTGTACGCCGTCTCTGGACAGGCCGTCAAGCTCGTCGAAGCCCAGCATGTCGGTGCCTTCCAACAGGTAGACGTTCTTCTCGCCGGATTTGATGAAATCGTTGGTGGCCTCGCGCATGACCTCTCGCGTGTGCAGGCTCTTGGCCAAGTAATCCTTGCTGTACATCTCTACGGTCGAGGCGTTCGGTGTAAGGCAGATAAGAGGCACTCCAGGGTGCTTGTCGCGGATGGCTCGGAGCATGTTGGCGAAGGCGGTCTTGTCCTGGCTGCCGTAGGACTTGCCAAGATCGAACACGTAGCAGCAGGCGGGTATGGAATTAACCTGCTCGACCACGCCCGGTTCGGCTTTGCCCGCCCCGCCGAAACCCAGGTTGACGAAGTCAAGGTTGAGTCGCCGGCAGAGGTTGGCGGGGTAGGTCATGCCCGGCTTGGACGCGGCGTTGCCCTGACAAATAGATGACCCGTAGAACACGACGGGCAGCGGACGTGCGAAGTGGTGCTGCGGCTTTCCGAAGGTGGCGTCCTTGTCGGTGCCGACGGCCTCGACCAGCACGTCCTGCTGATTGGGCAGGTAGATAACGATTTGTCTTTCACGGCGGTCGAGATTCTTGAACAACACGATGTCCCGCTCGAGCGGTTCTTCCGCGATGGCCGAGTGATAGTATCGGCCGTCAAGATAAACGTCGAAGCCTTTGAGGTCGGCCTTGTTGTGCGGCAGGACTCGCAGGGCCAGGGTGCCGGTATTGGAGGCCAAGGCGATGCGGCCGCCAGAAGGCGCCTTGCAGCGGGCCCTGACGCCGGAGGTCAGCTTGTCGAACTTGGCGGCGGGCATGCGCCACAGCTTGGGGGCGTTCTCATCGAACCAGTAGAGGCCGAGCACCTCGAACTTGGTCGTGTCGGGGAACGGCGTCCACTGCAGATCGAGGTCCGACTTGGGCTGAGGTTTGGCAGCGGGTTGTGCGGTCGTCTTGCTGGACTTCGCAGCGCTGAATGCCGCCGGTGCGATGGCGAGAATGAGCCCGAGTGTCGCAAAGCCAATGGTTCTGGTGTGCATAGGTCCTCCTCGAAAAGATGTGTACATTATTGAGGCTCTTGCGTGTTACTGCAACGACTTGGCCGGTACTGTCTCTATCCGCACGAGTGGCGGTGGCGGGATTTGCGTCGCGAGACGGGGGAAGAGGGAGCGGGATTGCGAAATCGCAAGCGGCGAAAACTGCGAGACCACCCGCTTCACTGCTTCATGTCGGCCTTCTTCCAGTCGGCCAGGAAGCGTTCCAGGCCGATAGTGGTCAGTGGGTGATTGAGCAGCTTCTCAAAAACCGCGGGCGGCATCGTGGCTACGTCGGCGCCGATTCGGGCGGACTGGACAACGTGGAGCGGATGACGCAGGCTGGCCGCGAGAATCTGGGTGCGGAAACCGTAGTTGTCGTAGATGTCGCGGATGGTATGCAGAAGGTCCATGGCGTCGTGGCCGATGTCATCGAGCCGGCCGAGGAAGGGACTAGCGTAGGTGGCTCCGACCTTGGCCACGATCAGCGCCTGGATCGGCTGGAAGATGAGCGTCATGTTGATGGGGATGCCGGCGTCCACGCAGCGGGCAAGGGCCTTGATGCCTTCGGGGATGGTCGGCAGTTTGACCACCACGTGGGGGGAGATGGCTGCCAGCTCCTTGGCTTCAGCGAACATGGCGTCGGCTTCGGTGGAGACTACCTCGGCGGAAACGGGCCCCTGCACCACATTGCAAATGGCGGCTATCAGCGGACGAAAGGCCATGTTCTCCTTGGAAGCCAGCGAAGGGTTGGTGGTCACGCCGTCCAGGAGGTGCATCTCCTTGTACTTGCGAATCTGATCTAGATTGGCCGAGTCGATGAAGAATTTCATGTCTCTTTACTCCTGCTGAAACGCGACGCGCTTCGCTGGTACAGTTGTTTATCTCTGATGCGCGGGCGTAAAGCCCGCGGCTCGCCGGATTCCTGCGGCTCATGCGCCGGTACATGTGATCGTAGGTTTGCGGTTCTGGCGTGCCCAAAACCGGCTAGGCCATCGGTGATTTGCAGCAGCTACCCCGGATCAATTAGGCTATCAGTCCTGTATTTTTGAAGGAGAAGCGATGTTTTCGATCCTGATCGGCCTTTTGTCGAGTTTGTCTGCGGGCGGAACGACTTCCGCACCGGCCGGAGCACCTGTAGCGGCGAGTTCGCCCGCAGTGGTGGTGGGTCTGCCTGCCGGAGGGGGAATCCCGGGCTTTTCGGGTGAGATTCAACAAGTAGTCGAGCGTGGGCTACAGCAGTATGCCAAGGCCCAGTCGTATGCGGATACGGTTGTGGTTTCCAATGAGTTGGACATCGAGGGACGCCCCGGCTTGGAGATGCCTGCTCCCACCGAGCGCAAGCTGGCGTTCGTGCGGCCGAATCGTCTCTACCTGGAGTCGCAGCTTTACACCGTGGTCTGTGACGGGCGGAAAGTGTACGAGCAGGTGGGGCCGTGGATGCAGTACGGCGAATCGGATGCTCCCGCACAGTTGCGGTCGGCCAACCTGAGCCTGAGCCGCTTCGGATTCTTCAACGGATTCCGGCATCCGCTGGCTGGTTTTTTGCTGGACCCGGACAAGCCAAGCCTGGCACTCTTCGGCAAGATTACGAGGTTCACGGCGATAAAGGCGGAGACTCTGGATGGTGCGTCCGGCAAGCGTGTGTATGCTTCGGTAATTCAGCCCTCGCTGTCGACCAGTGAAGTGGACCTGCAGGCCTGGTTTGATGACAAGAGCGGCCTGATCGGCGAGATCGTCTACGATGAGACCAAGTTGGCGCAGGCCGGCATCGGGCGCACGCCGGGGGTCACGGTCAAGAAGTTCCTGCAGCGACTCCGGTTCAAGGACATCAAGTTGAACGAGAAGTTGGATGACAGCCGATTCGCGTTCAAGCCGGATGCCTACGCGGAAAAGGTTGCGAGCCTGCAGATGCCGACGGGTCCCGAGTTGCAGCAGCGGATGATTGGCAAGCTAGCCGTCGATTTCACCGGCAAGGACCTGGATGGCAAGGCGGTTGCGCTCGCGGACTTCAAGGGCCGCGTGCTGCTGCTGGATTTCTGGTCGAAAGGCTGCGGCCCGTGCGTGCGGTCAATCCCCACCTTACAGAAGGCTGCGGACAAATACGCATCCAAGCCGGTCAGTATCGTGGGCGTGAACCTCGACGGACCGGCGGCAACCGAAGTCGTGCGGTCGCTGTTCGCCAGCCAAGGCGGGAAGTTCAGGCAGATAATCCAGACCCAGCCGAGGCTGGGCGAGAAGTACTTCGTCGAGGGCATCCCCTGCATGGTCATGATCGACCGCAAGGGGATCATCCGGAACGTCCACCTGGGCATGATTGCGGAATCCGAGCTGAGCGGGTTGATCGATAAGCTGTTGGAGGGAAAGGACTAATACCCATCCGGGTATTATTATGCGCGGCGATCGACGCGCAACTTACGATCCACAGGTGCCTTGGACGCCGCCCGGAGCGCGTATTCAAAACGTAAATCGGTATAAGAACTAGCAGATTGCTCCCCCGCGGCAGTTCTTATACCG
>JBJKSL010000687.1:0-5141 GCA_046704145.1 Phycisphaerae bacterium | reverse complement strand
ACGGGGGGAAACCGCGCACCCGGCTGCGGAACTCGCTGAATCTCGGATCTAGGGCATTTGGCCTTTTGTTGGGGGCGGCAGACTTCAGCTTTGTCCGTGGTTTTGGTGCTCCAGACGCTACACGCATTCGTGAAATACTATGGCTGGGAGAGCGCAACTCGTCGCACGCGTTGACCGATGAGGCAGGTTATCTCGTACGTGATGGTGTCTAGCTTGCGGGCGATGGCTTCGACGCTGTTGGGGGCGGCGGGGTCGCGGTCGATCACTATTACGCGGTCGCCGAGCTGTACTTCACCAGCGTCGGTCAGGTCGAGGATGGTCTGATCCATGCTGACCCGCCCTACTACGGGCACGGTTCGGCGCCCCAGGCCTCGCGTCGCGGCGAGCGTCATGACCGCGTTGTTGCTGAGAGCCCGCCGATAGCCGTCGGCATATCCGATCGGGACCACACCCAGCACGCTCGGCCGCGAGGTTCTGAACGTGCAGCCGTAGCCTACGGCGTGACCAGCCGGCACCGATCGTACTGCAGTGAGACGACTTACCACACGCATGGCCGGGGTCAGATCGGCGGGTCGCTCGTCCGGCGAATCCCAATAGCCGTAGAGGCAGATGCCCGGCCGGGCGACGTCCAGACCGCGGCAGGCTTCCGGCAAACGGAAGATGGCAGCCGAGTTGGCCGCGTGAAATGCTCGCACTGGTATCTGATGGCGGCGGAGCGTTTCGCGCAGTTCGAGGAATCGCGATAACTGTTGTCGCGCGAATGCTTGGTCGGCCTCGTCGGCGCTGGCGAAGTGCGTGTAGATGCCCTCGACGATTACGCATGGGCAACGGCTGATGGTGGTGATGGTTTCGGCGGCGTTGTCGATGAGCAGACCCATGCGTCCCATGCCGCTGTCGACTTTGATTTCGACTCGTGCGGGCATATGCAGTCGGGCGGCTTCGCAGGCCAGGGTCTTAGCTTCGGCCACAGTCGAAATGGTAACGTGCAGACCTGCCGCCACGGCCTCGCGGCAGCGCTCGCGGGTGCAAGTATCCTCGCCGGGCCCCCCTGCGGCAGCACCGAGCAACAGAATCGGCCGATGCCAACCTTTGCTTCGTGCGGACAAGGCCTCATTCAGGTTGGCTACCGCGATGCGTTCGACGCCTTCACGCTGGAGCACGGGCAGGACGATATCCACGCTATGGCCGTAGGCGTTCGCCTTCACCGCTGCGCAGATGCTCACGCCCGGACCGGTCCGCGAACGAATGGCTCGCAGATTCCCGGCCAATGCCTCCTGCCCAATCTCCGCCACGCAATTGTCGTGCATGAGGTTTGATGATACAGACGGGGCGTTCAGCCTGCCAGTAGCAGGCACCCTTACGATGAGATCATTGAAAAAGCCGGAACGGTAAACTCTACCCACGGGTTTCGCGTCGCCAGGGGCGAGCCCTGGCGAGCTGCTACACCCGTGGCTTTCATGAACAAACCTGTTGCGTGTCAAGCGGGGTAACTCAGTTTCTCTTTTATTTTCGCGCGGCCCCTCCGGGGCCCACCGAGCCGCCAGGCTGCATCGGCATCAAACGAGATCGGCGGCGGCGGGTGGCCAGGAAGAAGCTCGGCAGCAGCAGCGGCCTGACGAAGAACGTGTCGAGCAGAATGCCGAGCGCCAGGGCAAAGCCCACCTGCCGCAGGAGTCCCAGCCGTCCGACGCACAGCGAGCCGAGCGTCGCGGCCATGATCAGGCCGCAATTGCTGATGACCGATCCGGTGCTGATGATCGCGCGGCGGGCGGCCTCGGTGTCCGACAGTTCCGGCGGCTCCTGGAACATGCGGCTGACCAGGAAGATGTTGTAGTCCTGCCCCACCGCCACGATGATCACGAACACGATGAGCGTGACCTTCCAGTCCAGACCGACCTCGCCCATGATGTGCACGAAGAAGAACTGGCTGGCGGCGATCGTCGCGCCGTAGGTCAGCCAGGTGGCGGCCAGCATGAAGATGGTGAGCGGCAGATCGTGAATGAGGCTGAATACGATAACGGCGATGACCAGCGTGGCCAGAATCTTCACGCGGATCTGATCGTTGGTGGAAATATCGCGTACCGCAAGGATGTAAGGCGTCGGGCCGGTAGTCAGCAGTTCCGGCCGCTCTACAGAAAAGCTCGTGTCCGCGATGGTTTTGGCGGTGACGCGGTCGACCTGCTCCATGAGTTTCATCGCCCGGGGCGAGAACGGTAGCGTGTCGATCAGCACCTCGAACCGCAGCATGTGGGCCTTGTCGGACAGGTAGAATGCCCGGACGGTCTCGCCCAACTCCTTGATGTTGCTCATGCCGGGCAGATGGCTCAGCAGCGATTGCGTGACAGATGGCGCCGCCGCCTTGCTCTCCAGGCTTCGGCCGAGCCATGCAGCAACCGCTCCCATCTCTGCCGCGGTCTGGGCTTTGCCGCGACCGAGCGGTGCGTTGAGCGAATACACGTCACTGTCGCCGGTCACTGCCGCAATCCTTTGTGATAGCTGCTGGCTGAGCTTGTACAACTCGCCTAGCCGCGGCAATCGGCCGGGAAACACCAGCAGCACGTTGTTGGAGTACAACTGTCCCTTTTCAAAGTGCTCGTTGGCAATGTTGAAGCCGCGCAGCGAGGACGAGCCCGGCGGCAGTTCGGAAAGCGAATCGTATCGCGGCTGAATGAAGGCGCTCGACAAGGCCGGTCCGCCGAGCACGAACAAGCCGCCGATAAGGATGACCAGGGGGAACCGCGTGACCACACTGGCGATGCGCGGCCAGATGTGTTCCTGGCCTAGAATGGCCTGCGTCTGGTAGCCGGTCGGCCAGAACAGCCAACGCCCGAGCAGCCGGGCCAGTGCCGGGGCCAGGGTCAAAGCGGCGATGAGCGTCACCGTCAGGGCGAAAGCGAGCACTCTGCCTGCGTTCTGCGTGGGGATCAGACGAGTCACCAGCAGCGTGGTAAGGCCGCAAATGGTGGTAGCTGCACTGACGAAGATGGCCGGCCCGCAGAAGCGCGTCGCCGTCTGGGCCGAGGCGGAATAATCGTTGTTGCTGCGCAGTTGCTCGCGATATCTGGCGATCCAGAACAGGGCAAAGTCAACGCCCATGCCGAAGATGAGCACCACCGCGAAGATGCGTTCGAGGGCCGACACCGGCCCGTGTGCCTAGGCGGCCAGCATCGCCAGCAGGACAAAGGCGATGAAGACACTCACGCCGATGGAGACCAGCGGCACGAGGGCTCCGAATGGTGAGCGGTAAACGAGTACGAGGATGAGCAGTACCGCCCCGACCGTCACCCAGGTGGTGCGATGCAGCGCTTCCTGGGTGGCTGCTCCGTAGTCTCGGCCGATGGCGGCTGTGCCGGTGAACTCGGTGACCAGGCCCGCGGGCGCAGGGACCTGATGCGTCACACGTTCGATGTTTCCGGTGGATTCGGCTGAGGCGGCACTGAGGAAACTGGTCGGCAGGTTAACCACCAACATGGCGGCCTCGTCGTCCGCGGAGATCAGCCGATGCCGCAAGAATGGTATCGTCGGCGAGAGGACGCTGAATCCGAGTTCTTTCTCGACCCGCTCGCCCACGCGGCCGAGCCACTCGATGTCCGCCGGCTGCAGACCGCTCGGCCGATAGCTGATGACCACTACCTGGCTGCGCGAGTTCAGCAGCGGGAAGGCCTTACGCATCCGCTGCAGGGCCAGCGTCCAGGGGTCGTTGGCCGGCAGGACCGCGCTCATATCCGTCGCCGGCACGGGTGCCGCCCGCCAGGTCCAGACTCCCGCAGCCACGCTCAGCCCCACCCACGCGAGCACGAGCCAGCCCGCTCGCCGACCGATAGCGTTTCCCAACTGCTGAAACATCCGGATTTTGTAGCGAGTTCCGCCCCCCCCGACAAGTCGCCCCGCCCCGCCGCGTGCAGGAGGGGGCGTGACCCGCTGGTGCGGGAATCCGTTCCCGCACCCACTCTCGCGGGAATCCATTCCCGCGATTTCTCTCGTAGGTTCTCGCCGGAAAGGATTCCGGCGAAGAAGACGTGCGGGAAGGGATTCCCGCACGAGCGGCGCCCTCGGGTTCTCGCCGGAAAGGGGTAGCCCAGCCGCCCTCGGTTAGGATCTTGTAGCCCAACCGCCCCCGGCTGGGGATTTCGTAGCCGGGGATTTCGCCTTTAAAAACACAGCCGAGGGCGGCTGTGCCACATTTTCTTGCCACATCCTGCAGGAAGGGCGTGAATCGGTTCATACCCTCGCCAGGGAGCAGGCCTGAAGGTACAATGCAGCCATCAATACAAGCGCGCGAGTGGCGGAATTGGCAGACGCGCAGGATTTAGGTTCCTGTACCCAAAAGGTGTGGGGGTTCGATTCCCCCCTCGCGCAATTGATTAAGCCGTAAGGGCTTATGGGAGTTTCAGGGGTGACCCTTTTAGGGCCCAAGAATCGAATACTTGTTGGATTGTTGTTGGCTGAAACCCCTGTTTTGCTGGGGTTTTTGCATTTCAGCGCAGTCCGGTCGTGATGCTCCTGGAGACGGCCCCTCAGACCCGTCATACATGCTCGCTGCGGGCCGCTGGTGGTCGGGGCCTGCTACGGTTTACTTACGAGACCATGACAGTTGGGGCAGCGGGCGACGGTCCCGGGCGGTTTGTCTTTCAGTTCAGGAACCACCGTACCGCAAAGGTCGCAACTGATTGCCTTTTCCGCCCTCTTTTCTGCCGTTACTCGTTTCGCCCGTTCTTTGGCGCGGTCGATCTGCTGCTTGTCTTTTGTTGCCTGCTCTGCGTTGCGGGCAACGTCTTTCCAGAATTGAGCAGATTTTATTTCGTCCTCTGTCGAACGCTTGCCGCATTTCATGCAAACAAATTCAACCTTCTTGATCTTGTTTTTGCCCGACAAACCTGCAAGCAATCCTAACGGACCTAACAGGACCGCGCCAGCAACCGCCTTAGTCCCGCTGAATCCCTGACGTTCTGCGCCAAGTAACTGCAATTCCTCAGAACCGCATTTAGGACATTGCATCGGTTGCCCTTTCAAAATGGGATTATTCAGCCGACAGCTTGCCCGATCAATTCCGCCAAGTCCTTTAGTGCCAGAGTAGCGGCCCCCGCTATGGCCGTCAATCTTCGGATGCGCGAAACATCTACCTCCAAGCCGTTTTGTCC
>JBJKSL010000686.1:0-2848 GCA_046704145.1 Phycisphaerae bacterium | reverse complement strand
CCGGTCAGAGCGTTATTGACGCATGATAACTCTGCCAGGGGACTGGTTCCAGCTCTCTACGGAGTCCGAATTGGCGGCGGCGAGGCTGCCAACGTGGTTTACGGCTCGATTTTCGTGCCCAGCACCTGCAGGAAACTGGCCAGCCAAGCCGGGTGGGCGGGCCAAGCGGGGGCGGTGACCAGGTTGCCGTCCACGTATGCCTGGTCCATGGCGCACTCGACATACGTCCCCCCTGCCGGGGCGATGTCGGGGCTGACCGCTGGATAGCAGTTGCAGGTTTTGCCTTTCAGCACGCCGGCCGCCGCGAGCAACTGCGGGCCATGGCAAAGCGAGGCGATCGGCTTGCCGGCCTTGGCGAAGTGCTGCACGACTTTGAGCACGGCATCGTTGAGCCGCAGATACTCCGGCGCTCTGCCTCCCGGCACGACCAGTGCGTCGTAGTCAGCCGGATTCACCGCTGAGAACGTCGCGTTGAGCGTGAAATAGTGGCCGGGCTTCTCGCTGTAGGTCTGGGCCCCGTCGAAGTCGTGAATCGCCGTCCGCACCTGCTCGCCCGAGCGTTTGCCCGGACAGGCCGCGTGCACCGCGTGCCCAACCATCTGCAAGGCCTGGAACGGCACCATCACCTCGTAGTCCTCAACGTAGTCACCGACGATCATCAGGATCTTTTTGACGCTCATGTGTAGTTCTCCCGGGTCTGATGATAAGCCGATCCTCGCGATTCACAAGGGTTGAGGCGATCGTCAGAAGGTTTGCTTACCTAAATGACCGGCTGGAAGCCGGTCCCACATGTGAAGCGAAGCGGGTCCCGCATCTAGAGCGCAGCCGGTCCCACATGTGAAGCGAAGCCGGTCGCACGTGTAAACGCCGACTTGCCTCGAATCACCATCTGGATTGTAATGCGGGCGTGTGTTTTCCCAATCCGGAGGTGTTTTCATGCGAATTGCAACTACTGTACTGGCGGGCTTGATGACTGCCGCCACCGCTCTGGCGGCGGACAAGCCGAACATCATCTTCATCCTGGCCGACGACCTGGGCTACGGCGGCCTGAGCTGCTACGGACAGCAGAAGGTGCCTACCCCCAACATCGATCGTCTGGCTGCCGAGGGCATGCGGTTCACCGACTTCTACGCCGGCTGCACGGTGTGTGCACCGGCGCGATGCACCCTGATGACCGGCCTGGACACCGGCCATGCGTGGATCCGCGGCAACGCCAAGGTGCCTCTGCGACCTACTGACGTCACCGTGGCAAAACTCTGCAAGCAGGCGGGCTATGCTACCGGACTGGTCGGCAAATGGGGACTGGGCGAGCATGAGAGCACTGGTGTGCCCACCAGCCAGGGCTTCGACTACTTCTTCGGCTACCTCAATCAGCGAAACGCCCACAACTACTACCCGCCCTTCCTGTGGCGCGGCGAAGAGAAGGTCATGCTGCCGGGCAACGCCGACGGCAAGCGGACGCAGTATTCACACGATCTGTTCACCGCGGAGGCCCTCGGCTTTATCGATAAGCACAAGGCCGAGCCGTTCTTCCTTTACCTGGCGTATACCATTCCGCACTCGAATGACGAACTCAGAGCAAAAACCGGCAACGGTATGGAGGTGCCGGACCTCGGCCCATACAAGGACAAGCCCTGGACCGAGCCGCAGAAGGGCCACGCGGCCATGATCGACCGCATGGATCGCGATATCGCTCGCATCATGAGAAAGCTGGCGGACCTGGGCCTGGATAACAACACGCTGGTGTTCTTCACCAGTGACAACGGCCCGCATCGAGAAGGCGGCTACGATCCCGAGTTCTTCGACTGCAGCGGCCCGCTCCGCGGCATCAAGCGCGACCTGTACGAAGGGGGCATTCGCGTGCCCATGATCGCCCGCTGGCCGGGACGGATTCAGGCTGGCAGCACCAGCCATTTCGCGGGGGCGTTCTGGGATGTGTTGCCGACCGTCGCCGAGGTGGTGGACGCGAAACCGCCGGCCGGGCTCGACGGGATCTCGTTCCTGCCCGCCCTGCTCGGCAAGGAGCAGAAGCCGCACGAGTACCTCTACTGGGAGTTCCACGAGGGCGGCTTCACCCAGGCTGTACGCATGGGAAATTGGAAAGCAGTGCGGAACAAAAAGGGTAGGGTCGAAGTCTATAACCTCGAGAAGGACATCGGCGAGAAGAAAAACGTGGCCGGCGGGCACCCGAAGATCCTCGCCAAGATGAAGGAGATCATGGTCTCCGCACGGACGGAGAATCCCCACTGGCCGGTCAAGCCGAACAAGAACGGCAAGAAGTGAAGCGTCTGAGTCCCACGTGGGGCCGGCTTCCACGGATCACGGACCGGTAATACCGATTACACTTGGAACTCGTGCCCGCCGCGGCGTCCCAAACACTATCCGTAATAGTCTTACGGGCACGCCGCCGCGCGCAAAAGTACGCGAGTGCGTAACGCCGGCCCCACAACGAGAGGGACCAATTCATGTCAGCGTTGATCAAGAGCAGCATCGTGTCGTTGGCGGTTCTGTCGTTTGCCGCGGCTCAACAGCAGACGAAGGCCGAGAACCTCGCCCCACTCCAACCGGAGGCGAACGCCGCCGGACAGCATCAGCAAGCCGGGCAAGCCAGCGGCATAGCGCTGACCATCTACAGCAAGGCCACGCCGGGGGCTATCCCGGCAGACATGTATCGGCCGGTGGTCGGCGAGCGGGGCTTTCGCCCGCAGCAGGAGATTCCCGGTTACGCGGTGGTCAAGCAGGAGCGCGAGGTCGACCTGAACCAAGGCGTCAGCACCGCCAGCACGGGACGCTCGACGCGGACTCCGCCAGCGACATGAGCGGCTGAAGCGATGCACGTCCTCTGGCT
>JBJKSL010000685.1:0-3828 GCA_046704145.1 Phycisphaerae bacterium | reverse complement strand
AACGGCACAAGCGAATTGCCGAGTGGGATGCCAAGCAGTTCAACGATGATTGGGATCTGCTCTGGCTGAACGACCAGCCGTTGCACCTGTCGCCCTACCGCATTCGCTGAGCTGTCGAACGCGGCATTCCTACCTGAGATGCCTCAATAGTGCGGGCAGCTCTGCTACTGAGTCAATGCGAAAATCCGGTTGCGCCCGCTCGTAGTCTGCCGCGGGCCACACCCCGGCGCTGGCAGCCACCAAGGCTGTTTTCATGCCCATAGCCGCCGGAGCAATCACGTCGTAGGCAGGCGAATCACCAACGAAAAGCACGCGCGATAAGTCGAGCCCGTCGCCGTCGAGCGAAATGCGACCGATGGCCTCCTCGTAGATGCGAGGCGACGGCTTGCGATAGCCGACCTCGCTCGAGAACACGGTGCAATCGAACAAATCCGCGAGGTTTTGATGCTGCAATTCGTCCCGGCAGTATTCGACTGGAATGAAGCAGTTGCTGACCAGAGCGATCCGCAAACCGGCGCGACGCAGCATCTGCAGGGTTTCCCGCGAATGAGGCATCACGGTGAGCGCTGCGCCAACCCATTGCCGGCCGATGGTCGTCAACGCGGTGGACACCTGCTCGTCTGTCAGCGACACGCCGTAACGTCCCGCCCACTCTCTCAGCAGTTCAGCCAGGTCCACCTCGCGATATTCGGGATCGAGCGAGGCTTGTTTCTCCGCCTCGACAGCAGCCGCCACCATCTCGTCAACGATGGCTTCAGGAGCCATGCCGATGAAGCCCTCGAGGATTCTGGCCGCACCTCGCTTGAAGGCCTCCACCTGCCCGTCCACCTGAGCGAGGGTGCCTCCCCAGTCAAACAGGATCGCGTCGATAGAGATAGTCACCGCTGAAGCACCTCAGAGCGTCACGTAAACATGCTCCACAAAAACCTCCGAGCTAAACCCGGCGGCCCGTTTCGATACGCGAAGATCAAACCCCGCGGCTGGATACTCTGTACGCTGTGGAACCGTTGGAAAGGCTAATGGGCGCGGGTGGATTCGAACCACCGAAGGTATAAACCAACGGGTTTACAGCCCGTCCCCTTTGGCCACTCGGGCACACGCCCCCACGTCCAGAATGCCCGCAATCGAAAGAAACGGCCATCGGACGCAAGACCATTATTATGCGGTTAAGCTGCCGCGGCGTCAAGTGCCCGGCTCGCGGAGCCCCAAGCAGCGGCTACGCGCTCGTCTTATAGGTCAGCAGCCGATCCAAACACTCAATCATCAGGATCAGGGCTCGCGGCAGATGGAACGGATCCTTGACCGGCAGCGCCACCACGTCGGCGAAGGGACGTCCCTGACGATCCAGCTTCTGATACCACTCGCCGTGCTCGGGCACCGGGAAGTGTGAGTAGCTCCACTCGCGAAGCCGCTCGTGCCAGTCGAGGCACCAGTCCCCTTGGCAATGCTCGTATGCGAGAAGCGTCGCGTACAGGGCCTCGGTGTGCGGCCACCAGAGCTTAGTCTCCGCAAACGGCCAGCCCACCGTCGGCCGATTGTCCGCGTCAACGGCGTAATAGAGCCCGCCGAACTGCCGATCCCAGCCGATCTCCAGGTGACGACGAATAGCCTCGCAGGCGCGGTCGAGCGTGGCAGTATCACCACGGTGGCGCGCGATCTGCATCTGAAACCACATGGATTCGATCGCGTGCCCAGGCAGCACGGCAGTACCTTGCGGCGGAGCAAACTCGCTACCGTCGGGCCTGAGCCATTCGAGCACCAAGCCTCTTTGCGGCCGCAGATAGAGCTCCATCACCCGGCGATGATGCAACTCAACCGCCCCGCGAACCTCGGCCAACTCTGGAGGCACAGCACCGGGTTCGCCGAGCCCGGCACTTCCCTCAAGCGCGAGCTGCAGTTCGTGATAAACGCTCGAAAACAGCATGCTCAACCCGTGGGCCTGAACCTGCGAGTCGGGCGGCGTCGGGTACGGGAACATCGGAGGCAACTCACGGCCGACCAGGGCATCGTGCGTCTTGCGGAAGGACTGTATCGCAGCGGTAAGCAATGCATCGTCGTGCGTTGCGCGCCAGAGCTCGACCAGGCCGTAGATCGCGAAACCGTCATTAAAAATGCTCTCGTAGCCGCGTTTAACCTCGCCGTCCGCGTCCATCAGCATGGGCCAATGGCCGCTCGGCAGCGGCCCATGATCGACAAGGAAGCGACAGATAGAGCGGGCGGCATCCAGCCATTCGCTGCGCTGCTCAATCGTGTTGTACAGTCGGCTGAAAACCCACACTGCACGCCACTGCGACCAGCCCCAGCGGTCGCGGTTGACTACGCGACCATCGTCGCCGATGCATGTGTTAATGCCGCCGGCCGGATCGAGGCCGTGCCGCTGCCAGAACGGAATAACGTCGTCGAGAAGCGTGTGGACGTAGAGTTGCCGCAGTTCGTCGAGATTCATGGCGAAGCATCCTACCGCGCGAGATTGCGTCGCTCTACTGCGGGACCAAATCCAAACCTTGGACGTGGCCAAACAATCGTTATATAATGCCCCCAACCTTTTAGGAGGACCTGTTCATGTCGCAGCAAAAGAACCTCTCGGGCACCACTCGTCGCAACTTCATCAAGACCACCGGGGCAGTAGCGGCGGGTGTGGCATTGACTCGAACCTCGACCGCGCGGGCAACTGAAACGCTGGCCGTCAAGAATGGCCCCAAGACGATCACCTGGCCGTCAGATAAGGTCACCGCGGTGATGAAGTGGCCGCAGTACGAATCAGAAGACCATGAGGTCGTCAACAAGATTCTCGACCTGGACGGCGGGCACCTGTACGACCATCTGCCTGTACTCGAGAAGGAATACGCCGAATACATCGGCGTGCCTTTCACCAAGAACACCTGCAACGGCACCGCCGCCTTGATGGCCATGTACTTCGCCACCGGTTTGCCGGCGGGCAGCGAGATCATGGTACCCTCGTACACCTTCTACAGTGCCGCAGTGGTGATGCGGTTTTTCGGCTACGTGCCGGTGTTCATCGACATCGACCCCAAGACGGCCTGCTTCGACGTGGAGGACGCGGCCCGCAAGTTGAACCCGAGAGTCAAGGCACTCGAGGCCATGCACTCCTGGGGCCAGCCCTGCGAGATGGACAAGATCTGTGCCTTCGCTAAAGAGCACGGCCTCATGGTCCTGGAAGACGCCGCTCACGCTCACGGCGCTTCCATGCAAGGCAAAAAGATGGGTTCCTGGGGCGACATGGGCATCTTCAGCTTCCAGGCCACCAAACCGCTGCCCTCCATCGAAGGCGGCATGGGTACCTTCCAAAAACGCGAGCACTACGAAGCGGCCGCTTGCTTCGGTGAATATCATGACACCGCATTGATGCCTGCAGACAGCCCCTATCGAAAGTATGGCGGAGGCAACGGCGTACCCGCCACCGCCTTCGGGCCCAAGTTCCGCATGCACCCACTGGGAGCGGCCTTGGCACGCCGACAGCTCACAGTGCTCGACAAGCGTAACGCCCTGATCAAATCCCAGGTCCGCCGTATCAACGATCGCATCTGCCAACTGCCGGGCCTGAGCGAGCCGGTCTGCCGTAAGGATCAGGATCGCGTGTACTACAGCAGCAACGTGCTGTTCTTCGACGAGGCCAAGGCCGGATTCAGCCGCGATGCGATGGTAAAGGCACTGAGTGCGGAAGGCGTGCGCGTCGGTTCCGGAGCCTATCCCGAGCAACACAAGAACGAGATCTACCGGGAAGCCAAGTGGTGGCACCACATGCCCGAAATCCAGGACATGCCCGGCACCACCAGTGTCAACGCAAGGGCGGTCAACCTGGGCTTG
>JBJKSL010000684.1:0-3827 GCA_046704145.1 Phycisphaerae bacterium | reverse complement strand
ATCGTTCGCCGCGCACAGTAATACCGGAATGGGTATCAGTTGTTCGGCACCTGTATAGCAGACAAGCGCGGGGCCGGCCCCACGCCACGTTTGGCTCGCCGAGCGGTCACGTCGGCATCCTGAGCAGCAGGCGTGACGATCGAACCGGCAGCGAGTGCGCTCATCCTCGCCACCTCCTGGGCCGTGATCTGCCGGGCGTTATCTTTGAGCCGCAGGAACTTCAGTCCCCGCACCCAGTTGAAACGCGTCAGGAACTCCGTCAAAGGCTCCTGCACAGCGCGCGGCGGAGCACAATGCACGATATTCACGTCCATCGGTCCGCCGGGCCCCCGTAGCACCATCCCCAAGTGATCGCAGCCCAAATGCCCCCCTGCCGAGCTGCGCAACACCAGAATGACGTCCCCGCTCTTCAGGTCAGGCAAGACCTCGGGAATGCGATCAGTTGGGACGTACGTGCTCGCGAGTTCCTGCTTGTCAGGCGATTTGTAGTCCGATCCGACAAAGACCAGATGGCCGTCTGATGCCGTCTTGAACACCTTGGGCCGAACCACATATGTGAACGTCTGGGCAGGATGATCCCCCGCAGGTCCAAGCGTAGGCGTGACATCATCGAGCAGCCAGGCATTGTTGGGCAGCCAGTCGCCGAGCGTTGAAAAATTCCGGTTGCGATAGTCCACGACGCCGTCCTTGTGCCGGATGCGCTCGATGATGGCGGCGTACGACTGCCAGTCCGAGGCCACGGACATTGCGAGCATCCGGTTGACGAAGACGACGCAATCCCCCTCGCTGAGATCAAACTGAACCGCAAACTTACGATAGCCAAGCCCGAGCGACCGCTGGGCCATTATACCGGCATCCTCCCTCGCGAGTGGAATGCTCTGCTGATTCAGTCGAGACCTGGTCCGCAAAGTCAGGTACTCTGCCAAGTCGGCGTTGTTGAACTCGTAGAGATGATGCTGGTCCATGTTCGTCAACCGATGCTGTTCAGCAACGGACAGCGGTTGTCGCGTCTCTGGATCCCCGACCTTCGCCGACTCGACCGGTGCCGGGTCGCTGATCACGACAGGAGAATCAAAATCGGCATTCTGTGCCCAGGCAGCGCTGAGCAGGACGGAACCGAAGGCCGCGACAGCCAAAGTGCGTGCTAAATACATGGCGGACTCCAAATGAATTTGCGTCAAGGCAATACCGGCCAAAAGTGAAGAAAGACCTTCTACGGAGCGCACAACCCGCCCGCGCCCAGACGGCAGCGCTCACCCGGACGCTGAATACGTGAATGGACAACAGGAGTATACCTCAGGGGAACCCTGAGTCAAGAGGCAGGATCAGACTCGTGACGATATATATTCACTTGGATTGCGCAGGCATCGGACAGAAGGGCCCCAGCCTGCCGGCCCCCGGAGGCGGGAGACGCCATTCCGTCTCGCCTCGCCATCCGGTGGAATATTAACGTGGAGCGTCGCTCGCTGCGTGGAGA
The DNA here is from genome assembly GCA_046704145.1 of Phycisphaerae bacterium. GTDB lineage: Bacteria > Planctomycetota > Phycisphaerae > UBA1845 > PWPN01 > JACQVT01. The sequence goes on along the minus strand of JBJKSL010000684.1, from coordinate 2,350 downwards.
TTTCCGCGTGGGCGATTTGCCCCGATATTAGTGAAAGCCCATGGCAGGCCTGCCATGGGCTCTCAATTTCGCAAGCTACGGTTATTTGCCGTTTTTTTTTGTAGCAGTGAAGTGGCTGCAGTTCCGAGGTTTGCGGCCAGTTCTTAGACTGCGCAACAACTCGAATTTACCTAAGAGCTAAAAGCCAACACCTCTCTCAAAAACTCATCGTCATCAGGAACTCTGCGTTCGTCCGCACCTTGCTCAGGCGATTACGCAGCAGTTCCACGCTCTCGACCGGGTTCATGTCGCTCAGCACGCGGCGGAGCTTGTACATGAGCTCGAGCTCTTCCGGAGCCAGCAGCAACTCTTCCTTACGCGTGCCGCTCGCGTTGATGTCGATGGCCGGCCACGTACGGCGATCCACGAGGCGGCGGTCGAGGTGCAGTTCGCTGTTGCCGGTGCCCTTGAACTCTTCAAAGATCACTTCGTCCATCTTGCTGCCGGTATCGACCAGGGCCGTACCGATGATGGTCAGCCAGCCACCCTCTTCGATGTTACGAGCCGCACCAAAGAAACGCTTGGGCTTCTGCAGTGCGTTAGCATCGACACCACCGGTCAGGATCTTGCCGGAGTGCGGCACTTCGGTGTTGTACGCACGCGCCAAACGCGTGATCGAGTCGAGCAGAATCACCACGTCGCGGCCGTACTCCACCATGCGCTTGGCCTTCTCGATGACCATCTCTGCCACCTGAACGTGCCGGCTCGCAGGCTCGTCGAAGGTCGAGGAAATAACCTCGGCGCTGGTCGCACGCTGCATTTCGGTCACTTCCTCAGGCCGCTCGTCGATCAGCAGAATGATGACATACGCGTTCTCATCGTTCTTCGAAATCGCGTTGGCCATCTTCTGCAGCAGCACGGTCTTGCCGGTACGCGGCGGAGCCACGATCAACATACGCTGGCCCTTGCCGATCGGCGTGACCAGGTCAACGATACGCATGTTCATCTCGTCGGGCGCCGTCTCCAGGCGGAGACGCCCCTCCACGCCGAGCGATGCAGTGGTGGCGTCCTTGGGCCCCGGATGCAGAGGCGTGAGATCTTCGAAGTTGGTCTTCTCGGTCACACGCTCGGGATCTTCGAGGTTGATGGCCTCGACGCGCAGTAGCGCAAAGTATCGCTCGCTCTCCTTCGGAGGACGAATCTGGCCGGCAACAATGTGCCCAGTCCGCAAACCGAAACGCCGGATCTGCGACGGACTCACATAGATGTCATCCGGGCAGGGCAGATAGTTGTATTCCGGGTTGCGCAGGAAACCAAAGCCGTCCGGCAGGATCTCGAGTACGCCCTCACCATACATCAAGCCGTTCTGACGAATCCGCTCTTTGAGGATGCGGAAGATCAGCTCGGACTTGGTGAGGCCCGTGTACTCCATGAGGCCTTCCTGCTTGGCGATGGCGTGCAGTTCCTCAACGGAAAGCTTCTGCAGATCCTTGATGTGCAGATCGCCGCGCTTGACCTCTTCGTATTTCGCATGCGTTTCCGCATCGATCGCACTGGCCGAGGGAATGGCTGCCATTTCGGGTTCCATCTCGTCCGTCTCCAGCGCGACAGGCGCATCATCATTCATCTCGACGGGCTTGGCACTCGAGCCGGCAGGCTTACGCCGACTGCGCACCGTCGATTGACTCTTGTTGGACTTTTCGCTGGCTTTCGCCATCTCGCGATTCCTCCTGCGGTGAAAAAGAGGGATGCCTCCCTGCGTGTGTCCCCCCGGTTTGGGGTTAGTGTAAAATCATTTACCCGGTCCTCTCGAACAAGAGGAGCGGGGCACATTGTTCAACTCGGTCCGGCGAGTCCCCGACAAAAACCTTTCACGTGTTAGTACCGGCTTGGCCTGAATTGACTCAGCTTTACCTCAAGAGGTTTTTGCAGCGGAGATTATTCGGGAAAAGACGCAGCCGACTTCTCGACGGGCCGCATCAATATCGGAGTTGTTATTCACTATATAGTCGGCATGCTGTCTCTTGAAGTCAAGCGGTTTCTGGATTTTCTCGAACTTCTCCAGGTCCTCCCGAGTCCAACCGCGTTCACGACCCACGCGGGCCAAACGCTCCTCAATGCCGGACTCGACAAAAACGACACAGTCACAACTCTCAGCCAGCCCCGCCTCGAAAAGCAGAGGCGAATCCCACACGATTGCCCGAACAGCATCGTCAGCCCTGTAAGCAGCCATCAGGGCCTGCCGGCGGGCCGCAATCCGAGGATGCACCAGTTCCTCCAGCCGACGTCGACCGGCCTCATCCAGCCGCACTTTGCGGCGAATAGCATCACGATCGGGCAGGCCGTGGGACTCAATGGCCGCATCTCCCCA
>JBJKSL010000683.1:0-3005 GCA_046704145.1 Phycisphaerae bacterium | reverse complement strand
CCGTAATTCGGGGCGTTGCCGTAGTTCGGGGCGTAGCCGTAATTGGCGGCGGCACCCGGTCCCTGGTAGCCGTAGATGTTTGGCGGCGGAGGAATGTTCGGAACGTCGGTGGTTCCCGGGGCGACTCCGTAGATGCGGAGCTCATCACGATACAGGCGGCTGGCCTGAAGGCGGCCTTCCCGGCTGTTCTGGTATCTTCGTTCCGCGCGATACTGGTTGAGGCTCGCGCCGGGGGCATTGCGGACGTCCCAGGGCCGATAAGTGCGGGCGGTACGGCTTGCCACGCTGTTCTTCTGACTGAACAGGTATTGGGGCCCGTTGCTGCCTACCTGGCTGCCCTGATCGGAGACAGCATAGGCCCCGCTGCCGAGGCCCAGGACGGCCAAAGCTGTTGTGCATATTCGCATGAAACTCATGGGTTTCTCCTTGCCGTGCTTCCATTCGATCCTACGCCCGCAGTTGGGTGGCGATTCCCGGGGCTCGACGGGGTCGTTGGCTGAGAGAAGTGATGGACCTGGGGTGGGCAGAAAGCTGATGGCCTGGCTTTGCCCGCCCTGTGGGAAGCCGCCGTGGCCAAAACGCAGAGCCCCAGCAGGGCAAAGATGGGCCGCCGATTCTGTCGCGGGCGCTGCGCACAGGCTCCTATTTGGGCGGGAGTTGTGGAAAGGGCCGGTCGCACGGTATAGTAGAAGTTTCGAGGTTGGCGGGGTGCTTTTCCCCCACCAGTTGGAATACCAGGGAGGGTAAACTGGAATTGATTGGGCGGGCGGAGACCGTTCGTCTGTACACGAGCTCCTTTGAGGCCTTCTGGCCTGGCGGGATATACGGTTATGCCAGAGTGTGGTGGTTGTGCCAGTGCCCGAGAACGCTGCGGCAAACGGCAGGAGAAGTTCAATCCTGCCACCGCGGTGCGCTATGGGAAGATGGACTTCATCGGCGAGTTTACCCAGGACGCAGACAAGCCTTTGTCCTGCGGTGGTAAGGTCATTATCCAAACCGACCGCGGCATTGAGATCGGTGAGCAGGTACCGCTGACTTGTGCGGGATGCCCTGAAGCGATCACTCGGGAAAAGATGCGGGCCTACGGCCGGGAGAGCGGGCCGGAAGCTTACCGCACGAACAACGGCCGTATCCTGCGGGGTGCTACGCCGGACGATCTGGTTGAAGCGCACCACCTCGAGCAAGAGATCGTCGAAAAGATCCAGCTTTGCCGGAAGCTGGCGGAAGAACTGCAACTGCCGATGCAGATCGTGGATGCTGAGCACATCTTCGGCGGCGAGCGGATCATCTTCTACTTCATGTCCGAGGATCGCGTCGACTTCCGCGAGTTGGTTCGGCTGCTGGCCCGCGAGTTCCAGACGCGCATCGAGATGCGGCAGGTTGGTGCTCGCGACGAGGCCCGGCTGCTGGCGGACTACGAGACCTGCGGTCGGGAGTGCTGCTGCAAGAACTTCCTGAAGACGCTCAAGCCCATCGGCATGCAGATGGCCAAGCTGCAGAAGGCCACGCTCGATCCGTCGAAGGTAAGCGGGCGTTGCGGTCGTCTGAAGTGCTGCCTGCGTTACGAGCATGAGGCCTATTCAGAGCTGAATAAACGCTTGCCGCGCACGGGGCGAAGGGTGCGCACGGCCAATGAGGAGGGCACGGTCATCGATCGGCAGATCCTCACGCAGTTGCTGAGGATTCGCAAGGACGATGGCACGGTGGTGACCATCCGCGAGGAAGATATTGTCGAGCGCGATCTGCCGGCCCCGCCGCCTGCTCCTGTGCAGGGAGAAGGCAACGGCCGAGGGCAGAACGGGCGTGGTGGTCGGCGTTCGAGCGAAGGCGAAGGAGACGCGTCGCGCGAGCGTGGCGACCGGTCTGAACGCCGGGGGCGAGAGCGTCGTCGAGGTGGCCAGCCGAGAGGGGATGCGGCGCGCGGCGATGACGCTACGGCGGAATCGGCCGTAGGTGAGCCAAGCATCACGGACGAGGCCTCGCAGGAAGAGCAAGTGGAGTTGCGCGAGGGCGTGGCCGGCTTTGGGCCGCAGTTGGAGGAGGACGGGGCGGCCGGCGAGGCGGGGAACGGCTCCAGCGATCCAGAGCAAGCTTCGGCAGACAACGGCGGAGAGGCTTCCCAGCAGCAGAAAGGTCGCGGTCGTCGTCGTAACCGTAACCGGCGTCGACGTGGCCGGAACGGCGGGGACCGGCCGGGGCCCTCGCGATCGTGAGCTGATGCGCATTCGCTTTTTCAACTGTAACGGTGTGACCAGATAACTATGTCTCCGCAACCCGAAAAGCCCCTGGAGCAGATAGTCCGCGAGGTCGGGCGGTACGCCATCGATGCGTACATCTTCGTGCAGGAGTGCATCGGACTGGCCACCGACCGCGTGCATGGTCCGCTTTCTCCGGCGGCCAAGGACGTGGTGGAGTGGATGGCGGCCAAGTGTGTCACGCCGGATGAGCTCAGCGAGCGTTGGGAGGGCGGCCGACTGCCCCCTGACATTTATAGTGCACTGCGCGGCCTGGGCGGGCCGGAGAAGATGAACCGCCACGTGACCGGCCAGCAGTTGTGCGAGGTGATTCGCGACGTGGCTCGCGAGCGGTGGGGACTGATGGCGCGGAATGTGTTGGCTCGCTGGGGGGTCAAATCGACAGAAGACCTTGGCCAGATCGTGTTCGCCCTGGTGAACAACGGCTGGCTGCAGAAGCAACCCACCGATTCAATTCACGACTTCGATGAGGTCTTTTCATTCCCTGAAGCCTTCGATGAGGCTTATAAGATTGTTTGACCGGGCATCATGCCGATCGGTCAAACGTCAACATTTCGCCCTTCATCTTGCGCACTTTTAGCACGGGCTCAGCGCATTTCCAAATACGGCGTGGTTATTCTGGATCCAGCAGCTGGAAAGGGCTGTGTTCCTCGCAGTTGCGCGAAAAATAGGCATCGGATGAGCCTTCAACTGGCTCCACAGGCCCTGCAGAGCGGTGGCATGGAAAATGCTTACAGGGGGGTGGAGTAG
>JBJKSL010000682.1:0-6946 GCA_046704145.1 Phycisphaerae bacterium | reverse complement strand
GCCGAACGCCAAGGCCCCTCTCACGTTCGACACGGGCAGCCCCCAGACGGAACTGATGGACCGCGCGGTACAGAACGAGATCGTGAGACTCACCTCGGACAACGTGCTCCAGGAAGCACTCAAGAGCGTCGAAGTCATGCAGACGGACTGGTACCGCGGTTACAAGGTCAAAGACAAGGCCTTGGATGACCTGAAGGAAGACCTCAAGGTTCGGCAGGTGCCGAACACAAACTTCATACGGGTGTCGTTATCGACGCAGAACCCCGAGGATGCCCCCAAGATCGTGAACGCGGTTGTTGCCAAGTATTTGGCCGACGTTCAATTGACGGCCAAGAGCGATGTCCGCAAAGACTACGAATACTATCGCAACCAGACCGCGCAAAAGCTGAACGAGCTTCGCGCTCGGCGCAGCGACAAAGCAAAGTTCGTCGAGTCGTTTCGAACTCCGGGCGTGACAGAAGGACTGAACGTCGTTGGCGAAACCTACCGTGCTCTCGCTGAAGCCGTCACGCAACTAGAGGCTCAAAAGCTGCAGTTCAAAGCCGCCTATGAAAACCTCAAGGGCCTGACCAGCGACCAGATAGCCGTCAGTCCACAAATGCAACAGATGATCCAGCAGGACCCGCAGGTGGCCATGCTGACTCAGCAGATGATCAACCTCCAGCAGGAGCTTGAAATGCGCAAGCTCCGCGTGGGCCCCAACCATCGCGAGGTCAAGCAGCTGGAGGCTAACATCGCGGCCCTGGAATCGGAACTGAACAAGGTACAACTGGCCCGCGAGAAAGAGGTCCTCGACTACCAGCTCAAGTCGGCCGAGCAGACCTACCTGAATGCGACCCAGGCCGAGCTGCAGCTCCGCGAACGGCTGTCTGAGCAAGAGGCCATGCAGCAGGACATCGACCGCAAGATGGCCGAATACAAGAGTATCGAGGAGGATATCGCGACCCTGGAGCAGGAGTACGCCCAACTCAATCAGTTTACCGGCCAACTCAACCTGATGTCGGCGGGTGATTCCAGCCGTATCCGACAGGTGGGTCAGGCCCAGAAGCCTCGCGAGAAGTCCTTCCCCAAATGGAAGATCATGCTGCCGGCCGGCAGTATGTTGGGTTTGTTGCTGGGCGTGGGCATGGCCATGCTGCTCGAGTTGATCGATACATCGATCAAGACGCCGCGTGACATTTCGAGGCACATGCATGTGCCCATCCTTGGCACGATTCCCGACGTCGACGACGAGGAAGTGCAGATCGAGCAGGTGGAGATGGCCAGCCGGGCGGCCCCGCGGTCCATGGTTGCCGAGGCCTTCAGGACCATCCGCACGAACCTGTTGCTCAGCGCCCCTGCCGAGCGGCAAAGGTCGGTGCTGATCGCCAGCGCCAGACCTGAAGAAGGACGCACGACGGTGGCAATAAACCTGGCTCTGGCCTTGGCCCAGAACGGCCGGCGTGTATTGCTGGTGGATGCGAATTTCCATCGGCCAGCCATCCAGCAGTTCTTCCCCAGCACCGGCACCGCCGCCGGGTTAAGCAACATGCTCATCGGCGAGGGCGAGCTAGGTCAGATGGTCGTTGCGACCGATCTGCCGAACCTGGATATCCTGCCGAGCGGCCCGATTCCGCCCAATCCGGCCGAATTGCTGGCCGGCCCGTACCTCAAGCAGATGATCGAGGAAGCCAAGCAGCGGTACGATCAAATCATCTTTGATGGCCCACCGGTCCTGCTGGTAAGCGACAGCCTGGTGTTGGCCGGGACGGTAGATGGGGTGGTGATGGTGTGCCGGGCGAAGACCACCTCTCGCGGCATGGCCACGCGTGGTCGCGAGCAGCTTGAACGCGTCAATGGTCGAATTTTCGGGGCGGTGCTCAATGCGGCCCAGGTTGAGCGAGGTGGCTACTTCCGCGAACAGATCCGGTCCTACTACGAGTACCAGCCTGAGGCCAGTCTGACCTCGAATTCGATGCCGGCGCTGCCAGCGGCGAACAAGAAGGAGGACGGGGCATCACCGGCGTGACGCCTCTTTCGGCCACTTCACCGCTACAAAGAAAACGGCAAATGCCGTAGACTGTCGTCAAGGACATCTTCACGGCCGGTGGGCAGAAGCTCGCCGGCCGTTTCTCTGCGCTAGAGCACTTCACGAATGTGGGTAGCGATAAAGCGGTGCAGTCTGCCGCGACGACAAAAGGGCAAATGCCCTAGGCGACTGAGAGTCTATCCTCCATTCCCCCCGCTTGCTGGCTAGCCATCCAGCGAACCAGGCGGGAAGCGTGCACCGGCAGAGTGAACATTCGCCAATTCGGCGGAATCAGATTGTGGGTCAGGCGCGGCGGCAACGCCGTGGGAAGCAGCACTGCACCAGGCCCCTGATCGAAGGCGTGTACGGCCAGCAGCGATGTCAAAGCCTCCAGTTGGGCGGCCGGCTCGCGTAACCGGGTCAAATTTATGACGGTGAGGTTTGCAGACACGGCTTGCAGAGCGGGCCGATCGAGGCTCACAAGTTCATCGCTTCGGACTTGAAAGAAGATCCTCAGCAAGTCGAGCGGGTTGTCTCCGGCAGCAAAGTACGCCACCTTGCCAAGTGGCTCGCTTCGATAAAAGAACGAGCGCGTTGTCGACTGCGGGAACAGATAGCTCATTTCGGTGAGCAACTCGGCCATGACCTTGCGCGCTTCGTCGATGATGTTCTGGGCGTGGATGCCCGAACGCCGGAAAGCGTTCTCGAACTCTTCTGAGAGGTTGGCGATAGGGCTCAGTGGCGGGTCGGCCGGCAGAAGAGCGTCCGCGAACAGATCAGCCGCCTGCAGAACCATGGCCATGACTCGCGAGGAAGTGGTCAGCGTCTGGCCTAGCGGCACAGGTGCATGATGGGCCTGCACCGCCTCGCAGCAAGCGGACGGGATCCCACGAGCACGCAACACCCACTCGCCTATCTCACCGTGATGGGCCCCGATCAGATTCTTTTCCCACTGTGGCTGAATGGAGTCCAGTTCGCCGGCCGCGCTGAACAATGCGCCGTAATGCTTGGGGAAGTAGTTGGCCAGCACAAAGTAGCCGATCTCGTGCAGCAAACCGGCGTTGGAAACCGCCGCCGGCGCTCCGAGTCCAAGTCGCCGTGAGAGCAAAGCAGCAATTCGCGCCGTAGCCACGCTGTGGACCCACCAGCAGCCCACATCCCACAAACTCATCAGGTTGGGGCGAAGCGACTGCATGTTCTCGATGAGTTTGTACGCCGGCATGGGGCCCATCCGTGCCAAAGAGGCGCGCAGATCTAGTGCCTCTCTTTCGCCAACCTCACCAGCGTCTGTAGCGGCGAGGATGGCCAAAGCCAGGCCGGGGTCTCGTTCGACGATACCTGCGAGGGTCTCGACGCCTTTGTCCTTGCCGGCCGTTGCGGTAATCGCTTCGGTCAAACTGAATTCGAAGGCAGGCAGAGAGCCCACGGCAGCCATGGCCTGCTGGAGCGACTCGGGCGTGATCTTCTCAAGTTGCGCGGCTTGTTCAGAACCAGCAATGCCGGCTCCGGCCGCACGTGCCCGCAGAGGCGGGTCGCTGCGACGTTCGGTCGCGATCTGGATGATGCGTTCTACGAAGCGGCTGAGTTCAAAGCCTTGTCGGCCGATCCATGCCGCTGCCCCCTTCTGAATGGCCTCGGCGACCTGCTCCTTGTTTTGTGGCTGACCGAAGAAAACCACCGGCATGCCGCAGGTTCGGGCGTGATTCTTGAGAATACCCAGGCTGGCAAGGCTTGGGCTTTCCCAATTGAGGGTGTCCAATAAAATGACGTCGATGGGCTTGGTCAGGGCGTTACCAACGACCTCTTTGGCACAGCTGGCTTCGATGACATCCAGGTTGTGCGACTGCAGGGCATGCTTGAGCAGCGACCTCTCAGCATCGCAAGGATTGGCGACCAGAATGGTCTTCTGAGCTGACAATCTGCCATTGCCCCTAACTGCCCATGGATGCGGACCGATGCAGCCCACAAAAACTAGAGCAGATATCAGGAATGTACGATACGCACAATGGGTAGGACTACCCGGGCGCACTCTTCGAACCAATACTGCATTTCATATTCGCACAATTACATCATCTCCAACACCTCAGCGTCCGGTATTGTGTGGATGACAGCTTCTCGGACCAGGTTGAACCATCTTTCGCAACGGTCCAGGATCACGCTGTCGGCACTGGCCACGATGTCAGGTGTGTCGGCAAGTACGTCATCAGGGTTTATCACTAGTTCCACTTGCCAGAGCCATCCGCAGTTTCTGGCGGTTTCCAGCAGTCGTGTTTTGAGTCTGCCACTGTTGGAAACCGGTCGGTCCAGAAACCAGATTACCTGGGCCACTCGCATGTCGGCGAGAACGCGACCCAGTAGCTCGATCGCAGGATTGGTTTCAGCCACCGTACGAAAGGTGCCGTGCATGCTGGCCATGTCCCGATAACATCCGTCGCGACCCACGATGACTATTCCGCCGGCGAGGGCAGCTTCGATAGTGGTCAGCACGTTGTAGCCGTCGATGAGGATCGCCCCGCCAGCCAGAGCTTCAGCAGTAACCTGGTGCTGGCGGCGGCGAAGGAGATCCGCATCCGAGCACGCACAACGCATGACTGCGATGCGCTGACGCTCGAAGAGAGTGTATCGATCGCCGACCAACTTCAGAGCTGACCTTGGGGCGTAACCTTTGGTGAGCAGCCACGAGAGATCCGCGACGGCAGCGCGGAGTTGCGGCACGGCCTTAGGAGCGAAAGCTTCGCGATCGGCCGGATTTCGCCCACGATGTTGTCGGCGATCGGGCACGTCTATCTCTCGTATGTGCCGATAAGTTCGCCCTCGGCAATAATGTGTCCCTTTATTGCGTCGAGCACCTCTTCTTTTGTGGCTCCCGGTTTCAGCCCCAAAGATGTATCCAGCGCATACAGCTTGAAATGGTAATGGTGCGTTCCGTGGCCGTGGGGTGGTTCGGGGCCGCCGTAGCCGATCTTGCCCCACGAGTTGCGGCCCTGCAGTGCGCCGCCTGGGTCGGAAACCCGCTCGGAAGGCGGAACACCTTCGGGCAGTGAATTGACGTTAGCAGGAATGTGATAGATGAGCCAATGCACCCAAGGCTGTGGCCGGGGAGCATCAGGGTCGTCAACAATCATCGCGAATTCCTTTGTGCCGGCGGGAGCGCCGCTCCAGCGCAGAGGCGGCGAGACGTCGCTACCGTCCGCAGTGAACTTGCGGGGAATCGGCTGGTTCTGGCCGAACGCGCTGCTTTCGATTGTCATCGTGCTCATGGTTGAGGCTCCTGATTCGGAGGATCGGGCTTGGCTGGCGGCCTTGCGTTCGCACGCACAACAGAGCAGAGGAATGGTACAGAGTGTCATAATGCATCGAGTACGCATGTTGTCACCTTGAAATTGCGCAACCGGGTCCGGTCGTAGTATATCATAGACCAAGGACACCGAAGCAGCGAAGAATGCTCGCTTCCTCCCGGCATGAAGGAGGTCGTCACCATGAAAGCCATGGTTCTGCATGATTTGGCACCGATAGGTACGTCGCCTTTGCGGTATGAGGATATGCCCGATCCGCAGCCCGGACCGGGGGAAGTACGGCTGAAGGTGTCGTGTTGCGCCTTGTGTCGGACCGATCTGCACGTGATCGAAGGCGATCTGCCGCGAGAGCGATTGCCCATTATTCCCGGGCATCAGACCGTAGGCGTCGTGGATATGCTGGGGCCGAACTGCCGACGGTTCCAGCTCGGCACGCGAGTTGGCGTGGCGTGGTTACGTCATACTGACGGTACTTGCGCGTTCTGTCAGCGCGCGCGGGAGAACCTGTGCGAGCACCCACGATTCACCGGTTATCACGAGCACGGTGGATATGCTGAATACGCCGTGGTGCCGGAGGATTTTGCGTATGTGATACCGGACGGCTTTGACGACGTGTCAGCGTCGCCGCTGTTGTGCGCGGGGATCATCGGCTATCGCGCATTGAAACGTAGCAACCTGCAGCCGGGGGACAAGCTCGCGTTGTACGGCTTCGGTTCATCCGCACACGTGGTGCTGCAGATTGCACTGCATCGCGGGTGCGAGGTGTACGTTGTCACGCGCGGCGAAAAGCATCGCGAGTTGGCCCGACAGATGGGGGCCAAGTGGGTTGGCGAACGTACGGAGGACATGCAGACACTGGTGGACAGTGCGATCATCTTCGCACCGGCGGGCGAACTGGTGCCACCGGCGTTGGAGAAGCTACAGAAAGGCGGCACTCTCGCGCTGGCGGGCATCCACATGAGCGCCATCCCGCAGATGGACTACGAGCATCATCTGTTCTATGATAAGAACGTGCACTCAGTAACGGCCAACACCCGCGAGGACGGCCGGGAACTGCTGGCCGAGGCAGCGAGCATTCCCATACGGCCGCACGTGACGACGTATCCACTACAGGAAGCCAACCGCGCACTGCAGGATTTGAAAGCGGATCGCATCAGTGGGACGGGGGTCTTGACGCTTTGAGTTTTGAATACCAGTCAACGGAATTGCTGCACTCGGGGCAGGTTTCTGATGTGAGCCCCCTCAAGTCGTAACCGCAACACTGGCATCTGCCCGCCTCGCGAAGGGCCCTTGCCCGTCGCTCTCGACGCCAGTTTCTGAAACGCAAGGCAAAGAATGCGATCACCGTAGCGGCGTACAGGCCAAAGAGGAGCCAATTCGGAAGATCTGGATCCAGGTAGTGCAGCAGGCCGACGGGCACAGAAGCAAGCCAGACCAGTAGTTCGACATCAAGCCACACGCGATCCAGGCTGTTCTTGCGTCTACGCATAGAGAACACCTGTTGAGTCTCTTCGATCGCGAGTTCTGACGCCCCGCGTCTCAGACCAGAATCATCTACTCGAGCAGTTCATAGTAGCAGTTACGTTTGCGCGGCTGGTAGCCGGCGTCGGTGATCAGGCGGCGGATCTGCTGCTCGTTCAGG
>JBJKSL010000681.1:0-6907 GCA_046704145.1 Phycisphaerae bacterium | reverse complement strand
CTCTGAATGAGTCCAATACTATCGTGATCGAGCCGGACGATCCGAACGAAGGCCTGGTGGTTGTGCGGCAAATTGCAGGGCTCATCGCACGGCGCATCGTTTGTGATTTGAAGGTCGGCGATCGGGTAACCCGCGGCCAGCGGATCGGCTTGATCAAGTTTGGCTCGCGGACCGAGCTTATTCTCTCGGCCCGCTCGCCGTATCGGACCAGCGTGCAGGTGGGGGACAAGACCCAGGGAGCGGTGACCATCATGGCCCGCCGCCAGCCAAGCAGCCAACCGGTCGAATCCAAGACCGTTGAAGCGAGAGCATGATCGATGATCAGACGCTTTAGACCAGTGCGAGAGATGACGCCCGAGCGTGCCATGCTGAAGCAGAAACGCCGTTTGCGGCGGATCGGCATGCTGCCCACTTTGTTGACCCTGGGCAACCTGTGCTTCGGAGTCGGCGCTCTGTGGATGTGCTGCCGGGAGGTCATGGACCTTGGAGCCGGCAATTCGTTCCAGACCAGGTGGACGATGGACAGCAAGTTTTTGGAGTATCTGGCTCCATCGTACCTGTCCATAGGCGTCTGGATGCTCATCGCGGCGATCATTTGCGATGCCCTGGACGGGCGGGTGGCCCGCAAGACCGGGGCCGAGAGCAAGTTCGGCGAGCAGATGGACTCGCTGGCCGACATGGTCAGCTGGGGCGTGGCACCCGCGCTGATGATGATGACGCTCGTCAAGCGCGAGACCTGGCAGTGGCTGCACCTCACTCCACCGTATCATCCCTTTGGGTATGAGCGGTTTGGTCAACTGACCGTATTGATCGGGCTCATCTACGTATCGTGTACCGCGCTGCGGCTTGCGCGGTTCAATGTGGAGACATCGTTGGAGGCGGCCAGCCACGAGGGCTTTCGCGGATTGCCCTCGCCTGGTGCGGGCGGGCTGGTGTTGGCGTTGGTCTTCCTGCACGATCACCTGGAATACAGCGACTGGCTGCGTACTGCCGATGTCATCGTGCACATACTGCCGTTCTGCACGTTGGGCGTCGCGCTGTTGATGGTCAGCAACGTTCCGTATCGCCATATGGGCAGCGTGCTGCTCAAGCGGCGGCCGTTCAGTCACGTGATTCTGTTCCTGCTGGCGCTTCCGCTGGTGGTCATGTACGTCAAGCAGGTGGCGGCGCTGTTTGCTATTGGTTTCGTTCTCAGCGGTCTGGTTGCATGGGTTCGCGATGCGATTACCGGCAAGTCGCGAGGCGAACAGCAGCCCCCTGAAGCTCCCGATCAGCCGGCCGACTATCAACCTACAAAGAAAAGCGTATGAGCAATCAATCGGCGTTACGCGTCAGGTTCGCGCCCTCGCCCACAGGCTATCTGCACGTCGGCGGGGCCCGCACGGCACTGTTCAACTATCTGCTGGCTCGCAAGAGCGGCGGCACGTTCATCCTTCGCATTGAGGACACCGACACTGCGCGCAATGTCGCCGGTGCCGAGCAGAAGATCATGGACGATCTGCGCTGGCTGGGCCTGCAGTGGGACGAGGGTATCGGCGTCGGCGGACCGAACGGGCCGTACTTTCAGACGCAACGCCTGGATCTCTACAACAGCGTGGTGGACAAGCTGCTGTCCGCCGGCCAGTCCTACTACGCGTTTGAGACGGCCGACGAACTCGACGCCATGCGAAAAGAGGCCGAGGCTCGCAAGCAGGCTTTCAAGTACCAGCGGCCCAGCCGATTTCCGGACGAGTCAGACGTGGCCAAGGCCAAAGCCGAGGGGCGGCCGGTGGTCGTGCGTTTCAAGATGCCGGCTGAGGACGTTACCGTTCACGACGAGGTAATGGGTGATGTGACGGTCGCGGCGGCCGAACTCGACGACTTCGTGATCCGCAAGGCCGACGGCATGCCCGTGTATCATCTGGCCAACGTGGTCGACGATGCTGCCATGGGCGTCAACCTGGTCATGCGCGGGCAGGAGTTTCTTGGCCAGACACCGCGGCACATCGCTTTGCAGCGAACGCTGGGATACGCCACGCCGCGATACGCGCATCTGCCGCTGATCATGGACATGAAGGGCCGCAAGCTCTCCAAGCGTGACGGCGATGTGGAGGTGCACTCTTTCCGTGCGGCCGGTTATCTGCCCGAGGCCCTGGTCAACTTCCTGGCGTTGCTCGGCTGGTCGCCGGGCGGCGATCGCGAGAAGATGACTCTCGACGAGATGGTGCAGCTGTTCAGCCTCGACCGTGTCGGCCGTACCAACGCGAAGTTCGATCGCGAGAAGCTGTTGGCGTTCAATACCGACGCAGCCGCAGGCATGGAGCCGGAGCAGTTGCTGTCGCGGTTCGAGGATTATCTTTCGCTGAGCGATTCGCCCATCGGCAAGGCAAATCTGTCGGCCGACGAAAAGCGCGAAGTGCTGCGGATTAATAAAGGCTTCCGCACGTTCCCGGACATCGATCAGAAGAGCGGCTTCCTGTACATCGCCGACGAGGCCGTGCAATACGACGAGGCGGCGGTCAAGAAGGTGCTCGAAAAGGGCGGCTTCGACATGCTGGCGACACTCCTGCCCATCCTGGAGTCGCACGAGCCCTGGACAGCAGAGAGCCTGGAAGCTCTGCTCAAGCAAGTCTGCGAGTCGCAGAACACCGGCATGGGTAAGGTCGCTCAGCCCATCCGCGTGGCCGTCTCCGGCGGCACCATCAGCCCTGCGATCTACGACACGCTGACTCTGCTGGGCAAGCCGCGCACGCTGAACCGCATCCGTCGGGCGCTGACTCTGCGAATGGCTTGAGGGCTCTTTGGGGACGAGCTAGGATATTGGCATGAGCACGCGCGAACAGATCGATCTCGAACTTGCCGACCTGCCCGAGACCCTTCAACGTGAGGTCTACGATTTCGTGCGGTTTCTTCGCCTCAGGAGGGACGAGGAGGTCTTCAACGGCCTCCTCCTAAGCGAATCTGCTCTCCGTAAGGACTGGAATACGCCCGAGGAGGATGCCGCGTGGGCAAACCTGTAGCCGGCGACATCGTCGTGTTGCCATTTCCGCAGACCGACCTGCACGCGGGCAAGCGCAGACCCGCTCTGGTGGTAGCGGCCCTGCCCGGAGTTGATCTCATCCTATGCCAGATTACCAGCCAGGCTCGTAGCGACCGTTTTTCGGTACCGCTGATGATTGACGACTGTGATGAGGGCCGGCTGGCGGTCGACAGCTTCATCCGGGCAACTCGCTTATTCACGATCGACAGTTCCGTTGTGCTCTACACCGCCGCACGAGCTAAACCGGCCAAGCTGGACGAGGTCAAACAGAGACTGCGTGAACTGTTCACCTGACTTGGCAGCTTGTATTGGGGTGGCCTAAAGGCATGGATCGAGCACCACGAGTCTACCGCAAGCGTCGCTGTTCATGGCCCGTGTCGTTATGTGTCGCGTTCGTCTGCTTTCCCCCATTTCTGGTGCTTTCCGGCGTACTGGTCGGGGGGCCTTTGATTGACTGTCAGACGGCCGTACCTGCGTCGAATGCGGCTACGACCTCGCTGGCAACGTTAGCGGGCGATGCCCGGAGTGTGGTGAGGAGATTGCTCCCGCGGACTGCCCCAATTCCGAGAGCGCAAAGCCGTGATTATCGGCCCTGGAGCAATCAGCCGGGGGATTCTCGGTCGTAGCTACACTTGCCTGTCCGGATGACCGATAACAGGTCTGATGGATCAGTCCACACCAGAAAACGTATTGGCCGGCAACGAAGCGACGCCCGAGGCCGCAGCGCAGGAAGTCGTGCAGGAGGTCGTGAACGCCGACGGTTCGCGCCGCGAGTTTCTGTGCAAATCGGCCAAGAAGCTGGCGTACGTTGCTCCGCTTGTGCTTTTGTTCCACCCCCAGCCCGCCTGTGCCTCCAATGGCAGCACGCTGACCTACTGGGACGGGGCTCAAATCCAGCATCGGGTGTAGCATGGACGCCGCCACCTGCGATCTATCCTCACTTGCGTCGAAACTCATGCCGGTGCAGCGCGGCGGCGTAGAGTGCGAGCAACTGGACGACGAAGCCGTCATCTACGACCGGACCCATCACTCACTGCACTACCTCAACTCGACGGCATACCTGATCTGGCGTAACTGCACGGGCGAGACTTCGGTCCGCCAATTGCTGCAGGAAATCGCTGATGAATTCGACGGCGATAAGCCTCCCATGGACGAGCTTGCCGCCGCTCTCGCCGACCTGGTGAGCAACGGCCTGGTGGATTGGAGGCGGCCATGAGTAGTATCGCGCAAGTTGGCGATTTGGCAGGCACGCGGGCCGCGGAACTGTGTGGGGAACGCGCTGCCAAAGGCGTGATGGTTCGCCACTACCGCATCGGTCCGGTGCCGGTCACGCTCAGTTGCGAAGACCTCGAAATTGCCGAGCATTTTCACCGTTACTATCACAGCTATGAGGTCTATGTTCCTGCGGCGGACAGCTTTCGTATCGAAGTGGTGATCAAACGCTCCTGGCGGTCGCTGCGGCGTTACTATCACATTCGCACCAACGAGCGCGAGCAGTGTATCCTGAAAAACGCCAAGTCCGTGCTGCCTTTCATCGAGTGGACCACGAACGCACTGGTTGCCAAGTTCCTGCCGAACTTCTACCAGGTTCATGCCGCCAGCATGTCGCGCGACGGCGTGGGTGCGATCATTGCCGGCTCGCCGGGACAGGGCAAATCAACCTTGGCGGCAGGTCTGCTGGCCCGCGGCTGGTCGTATCTGTCGGATGAGTTCGGCCTGATCAATCCGGACAGTCACCAACTGGAAGCGTTTCCCAAGGCCATGTGTCTGAAGGTCGGTTCGTTCGCTCCGGTGCTCAAGCTGGGGCTGCCGCTGGATGTCAATCGCGTGCTGCACAAGGGCAGCAAAGGGCCGGTTTCGCTGCTGGATCCGCTGGCGGTAAGGCCGGATGCGGTGAGTGCGCCGTGTCGCGTGGGGGCGATTGTTTTCCCGCAATATGTAGCCGGTGCCGCTCCGGCGATCGAGCGAATCTCGCGGGCTCGTGCGGTGTTCGAGTTGATCCAGGCGTCGTTTAACTTCACGAAATTCCGCGGGACGGGGCTGGCGCTGCTGGCCGACATCGCACGGCAGGCGGAGTGCGTCCAACTGCGATCGGGCGAGTTGCAGACTACCTGCCAGTTACTCGAGGACTATCTGGGGGCCAATCGATGAGCAGACACCGTCCTACAGATCCGTCCATCGCTTCGCAGACGCCGCCGGTGGTGTATTCGCTCATTGCTCAATGCTTGTCAGATGAAGCGAGTGACGGGGGGTACTCCCGAGCAATCCGCGAGATCCAGCGTAAAGGCCTGTGGGAATACGTCGCGGCCGAGAGCTGTGATGCCGGCGTTGGGGCTGTGCTGTTGCGGCGGTTGCGTGAGTTGAACATCGATGTGCCGACCTCATCCGTGCGGCAGATGGCTGCTTACGCCGACCACGTGCGAGCGGCCAACGCCTATAAGGTAGAAGCGGTCTCACGCGTGCTGGCTCGTCTGCAGATGGTGGGCATCGACTATCTGCTGCTCAAGGGGGCGGCGTTGAACGGCACGGTATACGAGCAACTCGAGCGACCCACGACCGATATTGACGTGCTCATTCACGTAGCCGATGCCAAGCTTGCCGATCGCGTGCTGGGGCATGCGGGTTGCCGGCCGGGTGCGGACCTGGTGCGCGAAGACTTCTATCCGCGATATTACTGCGAGCGGGAGTACTTCACCCGCGGTCATCCGCGCGTAAAGATCGACCTGCACTGCCGGCCGTTCCACGTGCTGCGTTACAGCCGAACCGTGCCGGAAGATGCCATGTGGGGCGACTGTCGGGAGGTCCGCTTCGGCGAGTTGACCGCGCGCATGCCCGGCCCGCATGAGATGCTCGTGCATCTCGCCGTACACGCAGCCTGCCACGGTAACACGCAAGTGCGTTGGCTCTACGACATCAAGCTATGGCTGGACAAGAACGGGCCGGAGATCGACGTGCAGACTCTGGGCGAGAAGTGCCGAAGCTGGGGGCTGAGCCTGCCGGTGAACCGCGCGCTGCGGAAGGTGAAAGCGATGTTCGCGGGCGCGTGCAAGCTCGATGAAGCCATAGCCGCGACCTCCCGCTGGGCCGGGCCACTCGAGCGACTGGCGCTGGCAGGGGCGGGGCTATACGACCAGTCGCCCGCGCTGCACGTGATGTGCAACGCTGCCACCGCGCCTGGTGTGCGATTTCGGATGGGTTATCTCGCAGCCACGCTGTTGCCCGACGCCGGTCACCTCAGGCAGATCTATGCTGGGCGGCATGCTGGTTGGCAGTTCGTCGCACACGCCATCCGCGCTAAGGATTACGTCCAGCGAGCCTTCACTGCCCCCGTGTGATCGCCAGCACCTCATTCAGTACGAGTCCGTTGGTGGCGATGCCGTCGTGCCCGTAGACGGTGGGTTCGCCCTGCCAGTTGGTGAACGTGCCGCCGGCCTCGCTGAGGATGGGCGGCAGGGCGGCCATGTCCCACAGGTTCAACGCCGGATCGACCATGATCTCCGCACGTCCGGTGGCGACCAGCACGTATCCGTAGCAGTCTCCCCAACCACGAGAGAGCTTGCTGGCGGCACGCAACTGTTCGAAAGCTGTCGCGCGATCCTTCTGCACGAAGGTGCTCACCGAACTGGTACAGAACAGACTCTCCGCCAGGCGTGATACGGACGACACTCGTGCAGGCTCGGGCTGGCTTGTCCCCTTGATGTGCCACGCACCGCTGCCAATTGCTGCATAGACACTCTCCCGTAGAGCGGGCAGATAAATGGCACCGATTACACATTGTCCCTCATGCTCAACGCCTACCATGGTTCCGAATAGCGGCACGCCGTGGATGAACGCTTTCGTGCCGTCGATGGGATCGAGGATCCACCGGTAGCCCGAGTTGCCCGGCTT
>JBJKSL010000680.1:0-7155 GCA_046704145.1 Phycisphaerae bacterium | reverse complement strand
GATAGTACAATTCGAGAGACACTAGGCAGCCAACCCGTTTATTGACAGGTACTTGCGCGCCGATGCGCGACAGTACAGCCGATCGCAGGGTTTGGAGTGCCGATTATGCCTATCAGAAACATTCGATTGCTGAAATCGTGCGTGGGCTTGCTGGCCTGCCTGATGGTGGTGGCCCAGGTGCAGGCGGCGAGCGCGCAGTCGGAATCTGTCGGCACGCGGCCGAGTGAGACGGCATCGCTGGCCCGGCGCGGGTTCGATGGTGCGATTGTCATCCCCATCAAGACAGAAATTTCAGATGTGACTTTTGACAGCGTGCAGCGGCGTCTGGAAGTGGCCAAGCAGGATCATGCCAAGCTGGTCATCTTTGAGATGGACACGCCGGGCGGGTCGCTGTCGGCGACGCTGAAGATTTGCGACGCCATGAAGCAGCTGCGCGATTCGGGCGTCAAGGTGTACGCGTGGGTGAATCGTGAGGCCTACAGCGCGGGCACGATTATTGCTTTGGCGGCGGACGGCATTGTGATGGCTCCGAACGCCACCATGGGCGATTGTCAGCCGATCACGATCGACAGCGGAGGGGCGTCGGCCATTCCGGAGGATTTGGAGGCCAAGGCGATGAGCCCGCTGCTGGAGGAGTTGAGGGACTCTGCTCGTCGCAACGGATACAACCTGGATCTGGTCTGGGCGTTGATTCGGCCGAAGACGCAGGTCTTCTGGGTGGTCAACACTGAGACGGGTGAGAAGAAGTTCGTCGATGCGCAGACACGCAATGAGTTGTTCGGCTGGAGCGAGCATCGCGGCGGGCTGATGAGCTTGTTCGGCGGCAAGTCTGATGGCGATGAGCCTCTGCCCGATTCGCTGAGCAAGACGCCTTGGCGGTATGTGCGTGAGGATGCGACGCTGGGGCAGGTCAGCGAGCCGATCGTGAGCGACAACGAGCTGCTGACTATGCGTGACAATCGGGCGAAGGCGTTCGGATTCTCGCAGGCGACGGTTGAGGGCGAGTCGGGATTGCGACAGTACCTGAACATCAGCGGTCCCATCACGTACCTGCAGTTGACCTGGATGGAGCGGGCGGTGGACTGGCTGGCGTCGCCGGCGGTGCGGGCGGTGCTGTTCATGTTGATGCTGCTGGGTGCGTACGCGGAGTTCCACGCGCCGGGCGTGGGCCTGCCGGGAGCCGTGGCGTTGATCTCGCTGGTGCTGTTCCTCGGTGCGCCGTACATGGCGGGCTTCACCGTAAGCTGGGAGATTGCGGCGGTTGTGCTGGGGCTGGCCCTGTTGGCGGTGGAAGTATTCGTAATTCCGGGTTTCGGCATCACCGGCATTGCAGGGTTGATCCTGCTGGGCTTCGGGTTGCTGGCATCGTTTGCGCCGCCTGAGCCGTTGCGACGGCATTTCTGGGAACTGCCCGAAATGCCCATCACGTATCAGTATCTGCGGCATGGCTTTCTGGCGATGTCGGCGGGCTTCGCAGGTGCTATTGCGGGAGCGATCTTCCTCGCTCGATATTTGCCGCGTGCGCCGCTGTTCAAACAGATCATTATTGCCAACCCAACGCACGAGCAGGTGACGGTGGACGATCCGTACGACGGGCTGGCCAAGGTGGGTGATATCGGCAGGACGGAAACGCTGTTGCGGCCGGCAGGCAAGGCGCGATTTGGGGCCATGCTGGTGGACGTGGTTTCGCAGGGCGATTATATCCAGCGCGGGGAGCAGATCGAGGTGATCGAGCGATGCGGCAGCAGGGTGGTGGTGAGGAAGAAGGACGAAGGAGGAAGGCGGAAGGCTGAAGACTGAAAAAGATGGCACTTTTCTTTATCCTTAATCCTTCAAGGAGACAGGAGAGAAGAGTGCTAATCCGCGAGCGGCTGGGGTGGTGGAAGGTGAGAAAGTGAAAAAGTGGGAAAGTGGGAAAGTGAGGCGAGGGGAAGGGCTGAACGGGAAAGTCGGAAGGTATGAGCTTATGCTTCTGAGGAAGGCTTGTGTCTGAACAGATCCTGAGAATCGCGCTTGTGTACATTGTCGGGGCGGCAGTGCTGGCGGCGGATTTTTTTGTGCCGTCGCACTTCCTGTTGTCGGCGTTGGGCCTGGGTCTTTTCGGATACGGGCTGTATCAGGTCTTCATGATCGATGCTACCGCCGGCATGGTGAATGCGGCGTTGCTGGTCGTGGCCATCCCGGCGGGTTTCGTGGTTGCGATTCGTAACTGGCATCGCACGCCGATCGGCCGCCGCATCTCGCCGCCCAACCCTACGCTGACGGCAGCGGACCGCATGCCGGTCGGCGATATGGAAGCACTGGTCGGCCAGACCGGTCGGACGAGCACTATGCTGCGGCCGGTGGGCATGTGCGAGTTTGCGGGTCGACGCGTGGAGTGCAAGACGGAAACCGGCGTGATCGCAGCGGGGGTGGAGGTTGAGGCGGTCAGGGTGGTCGATCGCACCGTGGTGGTGCAGCCTGTGCGGGTGGAGCAAGAGCAGGCGTAGAGATGTGTTGGGCTGGATGACGCGCAGCTTGAAGCAGGGAACGGCCCGTGGCAAGCCTGCCATGGGCTTTGAATAGACGAGATTACTCACAGGGAATCGAAGACGGAAAGGACGGTCACATGCAATATCTGCTGCTGGCACAGAATTCACAAGACATCCCGCTGAAGATGATCCTTTCTATCGCGGGACTGATAGTACTGCTCATTGGCGTGCTGGTGGTGCTCGCGCTGGTGACGCAGGTCATCGGGTTGTGGTTCCAGGCGTTCATGAGCAACGCCGGCGTGTCGATCTTCGATCTGATCGGCATGCGGTTCCGAAAGGTGGACGCACGGTCGATCGTGCTTAGCCGCATTCGCGCGGTGAAGGCTGGGCTGGACATCTCGGTCAATGACCTGGAGACGCACTACCTTGCGGGCGGTCGCGTGCAGAACGTGATCTCGGCGCTGATCGCCTCCGACCGGGCGAGGATCGACCTGGGCTTCAAGACGGCGTGCGCGATTGACCTGGCTGGCCGTGACATTATTGAGGCAGTGCATACCTCGGTGAATCCGAAGGTGATTGACTGCCCCAATCCGGTTAGCGGCAAGAGCACCATCGACGCGGTGGCCAAGGATGGTATTCAGCTGAAGGCCAAGGCTCGTGTGACCGTGCGAACGAACATCGAGCGGCTGGTCGGCGGTGCTACGGAAGAGACGATCATCGCGCGTGTGGGTGAGGGTATCGTGACCAGCATCGGTTCGTCGAGCGATTACAAGGCAGTGCTGGAGAACCCGGACACCATCTCCAAGCGCGTGCTGGAGAAGGGGCTGGACGCCGGCACCGCGTTTGAGATTCTGTCCATCGATATTGCGGACGTGGACGTTGGGACCAATGTTGGTGCCCAGTTGCAGGCGGATCAGGCCGAGGCAGACAAGCGTCGGTTCCAGGCTGAGGCGGAGAAGCGTGCAGCCATGGCCCGTGCTCGCGAGGCAGAGATGGCAGCCATGGTGGTGGAGAATCAGGCCAAGGTTGTGGAGGCGGAGGCGACCATTCCGCTAGCCATCGCCGAGGCGTTCCGCAGTGGGAACCTGGGCGTGATGGACTTCTATCGGCTGAAGAATATTCAGTCGGACACCGGGATGCGCGACGCCATTGCCGGCAAGGGCACGACTGGCAACGACAAGAAGTCGTGAGGTGTTAGCAGAAGGATTATCCACGGATGGACACGGTTGGATACGGGTTGTGGAGCTTGCGTGGATTTGTAGTTTGTAGTTTGGGTATCGGGTAGAGCTTCTTTGATCCGTGTTTATCGGTGTTCATGGGTGGTTTCAGATTGGGTTGAATCATGATGCATTCGCTGCCGATTCTGGCCAACTCGGATGGCGAGTTGGTGTACATCATCGCGGTGGTGGCATTTATGGCCATCGGCTGGGTGGGCGAGCGGCTCAAGAAGATGATGGCCGGTTCGGGCAACAGCGCGCAGTCGGCTCGGCGCGTGCAGCGGCCGGTGGTGCCACCCATGCCGCGTCCGCACATTCCGCCGTTGCCGCAGCCCCACTCGCAGCAATCCTCGCGGCCAGCGGTTCCGCAGGCACCGCGACCTCAAGTGCCCGTTCCGCAACAGCGAAGGCCTGCGCCTCCGGTTTCGCGGCCTGTGGTTCCGCCTGCCAGCCAGGTTCCGCGACAGGTGGTGGATCGAACGCTGGCAGAGCGAAGGGCTGTAATTCGCGGCGAATCGACGCCGGTGAACGGAGGTCGCGGTCCAGCGGGCCGGATCCCCGTACCGCGGCCTCGCCCCGCTGAGCCGAGGCGTCCGGTGCCGCAGCCGCCCAAGGAAGTGGTGGTCGCAGTCGTTGAGGAAGAGGAATCGTTTGCTCGGCTGGCGGACTGGCAGAGTCAGCCGGTTACGAGTTCTCAAGCCACGCCGCCCGCTCAGCGCGGGGCGTTGTCTCACTTGCGGTCGTTGCGAGCCGCGGCGAGTCCGCACGTGGCTGAGAACGTGGCGGCCGGCTCGTTTCAGAAGTTGACGACCGGCGATCTTCGTCGGGCACTGGTGCTCAAGGAGATCCTGGAGCCGCCGCTGGCGTTGCGGGAGAATCAGGGTGCCTATATGTAGTCGCGAGGCGTTGACGAAGACAGCGGAATAAACAAAAACGGCGGGACAGGCCTTGCGCGTGTCCCGCCGTTTTTGTGTGTTTTGCAGAGCAATTCCGATCAGAGATCCATCTGCATGCGCAAGCCGTAGACCAGCGAGGTATTGTGTTCGTGGCTCCCGCCGGGATCGACGATGACCTGCAAGTCCGGGGTGATGTGCAGCCAGGGGGTGATCTGGATGTTGTAATACATTTCGACGCCCTGCTCGGAGTTGAGCCAGTAAGGCAGGTCGTTGCTCAGGTCGACGAAATAGTAGCCCACGCCAAAGGTATCGCTGTCGCGTTCGGGAAGGATGCCCTTTCCGCCGACGCCGATGGTATAGAAGTGGCTGACGGCGTTGACATCCTGTCGGGCCCAGCCGAAGCGGCCGAACAGGCCGACGCCCTGCGAGGGGTCGTCCTTCTCGGCATAGAGGTACTGGTCGAAGTTGTAATAGACGGCCACGTTGTCCGGCTTGTACTTGTAGGGCAACAGCTTGGCCATCTTGTTGAAGATTCTGGGGCCGACCACCTTGAGCAGGAACGGGCCGGTCTGCCTGAAAGGCGTAATCGGCTGGAGTTCCGGGAACTCCTTGGAACTCCAGACGAAGCCCACTCGCTGGTCGCCCTGCAGGCCGAAGGGCTTTACCTTGAAGTCCCACTCGTGAATGACGGTGGTATGGGTTGGGCCGTGGAAGGTGGTTTCAAATCCGGTGGTGGTGGCTCTGCCTTCGGAGTCGGCTACGGCGGTAGCGATGGAGAGCCAGTCCACAGGGTTGAGAATGACTCCCGCGCCCAGGTTGGTGTAAGGCAGGAAGGCGGGAATTACCGCGTTGTTGCGGAAAGCGAGGTTCATGAACTCGGTACGCTCGTCGTTGGCGAAGATGTTGCGGTCGAACGCTCGCGAGCCATCGAGCTTGCCGGCGACCAGGACGATCTTGCCTTCCATGAGGGCCTGGAAGTAGATCCACTCGGACAGTGTGGTGATACATTCTTCGCCGTAAGCGGGCTTGAAGGCGTCGAGATTCACGGGCATGAGTGAGCCCACTTTCGACTGGATACCGTTGCCCCACTTGCTTTCCGCGTGGAGCAGGATGGTGCCGCCCTTCCAGAGTCCCATTTTGGCGGTGTCGAGCGTCAGGGTGTAATCGGTGGAGCCGGAGTAGCGGATGCCGTTCCTGGTGCTGACTCCGCCGTGAGCGTTGCCCTGGAGAATCTGGGTGACGCCCACATCAAGGCTGATGCCGTGGGCAGCGAGGTCGTCGCGCAGGCCGTTCCAACTTCCGGTGAACTTGTCGCGTTTCCAGAGGCTGCGCGTCTGGGGCTCTGGCGGGGGCAACTGCTGTTCCGCGGCAGTTTTCTGGGTGACAATGGTTTCTGTTTTGATGCCCACGTCCTCGGGCTTTTGGGCTTTCGAGTTCTTGGCATCGTTGGCCTGGCCAAGGGCGACTGAGCAGGCGGCCAGCAGCATAGAGATGGCTGCTACACGTGTCATGGAGACTCCTTTCACACCTTTCAACGAAAATCATCCAGCCGTAACCGGCTGACAAAGATCTACTTGTTGGCACCCCTGGCGGCCATCCTCCTTCCGGCGTAAGCGAGGGTCGGCGTTGATGGGCCTGCAGGTGTTGCAGGAGCCGAACTCCCGGAGGGCCGCGCCGTCGCCAGGCCGTCGGTGGCGAAATTCTGTCTTCCGTTAATCGGAAAAGAAGCGGGAAAACCTCCAACTCTTCTGGGGGAAAGAGGTTGTGGCTGTTCGGCCGTGGAGTGGCAAGAAGAAGTGGCCCAGCCGCCCTCGGCTGGGTTTTCAAAGCCGGAATCCCCAGCCGAGGGCGGCTGGGCTACGTCCCAAAAAACGGGGCACACCCGTTCGGCCGCGGCTGTGACGCGAGGACTGGATTTCGCTGCGGCGCAGCTCACCCGTGGAGTCTTCGCACTTCGTCACGGGCAAGCGAGTACGCTTGTACGTTTTAGCGTCCGCCCTCTTTCTTGGCCCCGGAGGCGAGAGAATAGCCACAGGACTCTTTTGGGCCCCGGAGGGGTCGCCGAAAGTAGCCACGGGTGTAGCAGTTCGCCAGGGCTTGTCCCTGGCGACGCGGAACCCGTGGAGAATTCCGCAGACACCTCTTTTTCTCCCCGATAGGGGCGGCTTTCGCCGCCCCTATCGGGGAGAAGAAGAAAAAACGGTTGCACGCGACTGTCCACGGATTACGCTCTGGGCTTCGCCCCTCGCTTCATCCGTGGCTACTTTCAACGGCCCTGTCGGGGCCGAGAACTCGCGATCAAACGCTAAACACGTACGTACGCTTGCCCGCCATCCGTCGTCGCGACAAGTGCTGTAAGCTACCTCCTACCATGAGCTTATCGCTGCCCAAGATAGGCCGGAGTGGGTTCCGCTGCTGTCGATAGTCCTAGGGCAGATACTTGTCGACGGGCGGCTGCAGGAGCTCGCGAATCTGCGACTCGTTCATGTTCTCCGGGGTGGCGACGGCGCTGCCGGTGTCGATGCGTGCGGGAACCGGTTGGCCGCGGAGGTAGGCGACCAGTGTCTTGAC
>JBJKSL010000679.1:0-3050 GCA_046704145.1 Phycisphaerae bacterium | reverse complement strand
CCAGTTTGTTTCGCGAACTTTACGTTGCCTCGTTTCATAGCCGATACACAACAGCCTCCATAATGGTTTTCAGGGGTCAAGCGCCGGCTGCAAAAGCCTGATCGGTCGGCGCCTTCGAAGGGGAGTTGTGTATGCCGTACCAGGGGTCGTCGCCGATTTTCAGTAGTTTCGCCAACGATGCCGACATGGCTGAACTCGTGGCTGAGTTCGTTTCACGCCTGCAAGATCGAGTGCGCGGTATCCAGGACGCCTTCCAGGCGGATAACGTTTCGGAGTTGGCGCGGTTGGCGCATCAACTGAAGGGGGCGTGCGGGGGTTACGGTTTCGCCGTCATCGGCGATGCGGCCGCCGAGTTAGAGCAGGTAGCCAAGGCGGCTCAATCGGCTGGTGAGGCGCGCCAGCAGATTGAAGATCTGGTGGTTCTCTGCCACCGGGCCAGTGCAGGCAAACCCTTGTAAGAACGCACTCATACGTCTATACGGCGGCCAATGATTCCGACCCCGCCCGGCGCGGCGACGGCATTACCGTCTTTGTTGTTCGCTGCGCTCCATGAAGAGCTCGACGTAGGACTCGTAGCGTGAGAAGTCGATTTCGCCGGCTTCCACGGCGGCTTTGACTGCACAGCCGTCCTCGTGGATGTGCACGCAATCGGGGAACTTGCAGTGGGGGATCCTGTCGAGGAACTCCACGAAGTGCATTTCAATTTCGTTGAGCGGCACCATCGCGACGTCGAGTGCGCGGATGCCCGGCGTGTCGATGATGGCCCCGCCCAGTTCGTCGAGTCGGTACCAGGCGGCGGTGGTGGTGGTGTGTCGCCCTTTGTCGGTCGAGACAGACACGTGGGCGGTCTTGAGGTTCAGGCCCGGCTGGACCGCATTGATCAGCGAGCTCTTGCCCACGCCGCTCTGGCCGGCGAGCATGGTGATGCGATCTTTAAGGATACTGCGCAACTCGTCGATGCCCTGGCCTGCGGCGACGCTGGTGGCCAGCGTGCGGTAGCCGATGCGCTTGTAGCGGTCGAGGATTTCCTCGGCCCAGCCCTCGTCATCGAGATCGATCTTGTTCAGGCAAACGATGCCCTCAGGTCCGCCGGCATGTATGGCCACCAGATAGCGATCGAGCAAATGTTCCTTGACGATCGGCTCGCGCACGGAAGACACGACCACCACCTGGTCGACGTTGGCGGCGATCACGTGGTGGCGTCGGCCGTCGCTGCGGTGTAGCGCGGTGCGTCTGGGCAGGACCTCTTCGATCACGCCCTCTTTAATCGAGCTTGTGTGCAACGGGGAGAAGAGCGCGGCGTCGCCTGCGACGACAGGATGACGTTCGCGAATCAGCCGGGTTCGCAGGATACGGCGCACACTGCACAGCCACATCTCCTGGCCGTCGTCGACTTCGACAAACTGGCCGCGGACGGCGATGACGGTTCCCCGCTTGTACTGACTGCGTTCCGCCGAGGGGGCTTGCTCGCTGGCCTGGGCGACGGTGCGCATGCGTGAGAGTTCGCCCTTGGCACGGACGGTTTCCCACGTTGCGGCATCCTCGACATGCGGTTCGACGTCCTCGCCGGGCGTCCACTGCTTGTGGCGACGGGGGGCCTGGCGGTTTCGCCGAAATGCCACTCTTTTGCCTTGGGGTTTGCGTTTGCCCACGCGTAAAGCTCCGTTTGGCGGGGGAATCTGCCCGCCATGGCTATTCTAACTCAAGGCGGCGGCCGCGGCGCGGGGGGCGGGAAGTGAATGTAGAATGCTGAATGCAGAATGTTGAATGACGAAAGAAGAGGCGTGCCCTGGTTTCGAGAGGCGATGTTTCGCTTGCAGGCTGCGGGGGATGGGGCTACACTCCGGACTTACAAAGGGACGCGGGGCTTGGGTGTCGCGTCCGGTATGCTTGCCTGAAAAAGGAGCTGGCCGTGCCTGAGAATTTTGCCGATCGCCTGATGGCCGCTATCCATCTGAAGAAAACGCCGGCCTGCGTGGGTATAGATCCGGATTACGCCCGCCTGCCTGCCGAAATCGCGGAACATCGCGAGATGAACGACGCCTCCGATTCCGAGGTGGCCCTGGATGCGGTGCTGGAGTTTTCGCGGCGGATCATCAAGATCGTGGCCCCCTACGTGCCTGCGGTGAAGATCAACACGGCCTTCTTCGAGCGGTACTACTGGGAAGGCGTCGAGGGCTACTATGAGCTGCTGCAGGAGGCCGCCGAACACAACCTGCTGGTCATCGGCGACTGCAAACGCGGTGATATCGGCAGCACCAGCGAAATGTACGCGCGGTCGGCGCTGTCGGACCCGGATTTTGCCAACCTCGACGACATGGTCGGGCCGGACGCCATTACGGTGAACGGCTGGGCGGGGCTGGACGGGGTCAAGCCGTTCATCGACGTGGCCAGGGAAGAGCAGAAGGGCGTATTTGTCTGGGTGCGGGCCAGCAACGAGTCGGCCGCGGTAATCCAGGACGCCAAGCTCGAAGGCGGGCTGACCGTGTGCGAGCACTTCGGCCTGCAAGTGGCCAACTGGGCCTCGGCGGAAGAGCTGCTCGGCCGGCAGGGCTACAGTGCGGTGGGTGCGGTGGTAGCCGCCAAGGACAAGGAGGCCACCAAGCGTCTTCGCGAGATGATGCCGAAGTGCTTCTTCCTGGTGCCGGGTTACGGCGCCCAGGGCAGCACGGTTGAGGACGTGGCCGCGGCGTTCAAGGAGGACGGCTCCGGGGCGATCGTCACCGCATCGCGCAGCGTGATCTACGCCTACGAGGATATGAAGTACATCGAGCGCTGGCCCAGCGAGTGGGAAAAGTGCGTCGAGCAGGCCTGCAAAGATTTCGCCGCCGACGTGGGCAAGATCCTGCAGAAGTAGACCGCGAAAGCCGGGAACCGCGGAATACTTGGCGCGGGCTGGCGCCCGCAATCCAAATGACGCGGAGACACGGCGAGGCGGCGAGAAGAGATCAGCAGTACAGAAAGACAAGGAAAAGAAGCTGGTGCGGGAATCACTTCCCGCACCTTTTCTTTTGGAAATCCATGCCCTCCAAGACGGGTATGGGCTAACC
>JBJKSL010000678.1:0-4496 GCA_046704145.1 Phycisphaerae bacterium | reverse complement strand
GTCGCCGGCCAGCACGCCGAGGCCGCCGGCGTAGATGGGCAGGCACTCATGCAGGCCGAACTCGGCCGAGTAGTAGGCGATGGAGCCCATCGGCTCTTTGGGGAACTGCTCCCCGAACCACGTGGCGCGTTCCATGTAGGCCTTGAGGCTGTCCTGCACGCGGTCGAGGGATGCGATGTACGCAGGATCGCGGGCCAGGCGGTCGAGCCGTTCCTGGCGAAGCTTGGCCAGCATGGCCACAGGGTTGTGCTTGAGCTCTCGCCAGAGGTCCAGGTCCAGTCGGCGGAATAATTCAATGGCGGCTGGATTCCAGGTCCACCATAAGTTGTAGGTCAACTCGCGGAGGGGCCTCAGCGGCTCAGGAAGACGCGGAAGAACAGTGAAGCTACGAACCGGATTCATGCAAATACACCGTATGTAAGGGGTTCCCGTGCGCCCGTGGGCGCTCATTCTCCAGCTGTATTAATCGGACCGATGATGCGTCACAAGCACCCAAAGTGTGGAATTTTTGCATCGTTTACAAACAGCCGAATGAGCCGCCGCGGCAGAAACAGCGATACTGTTCCCGAGCACGTCGGCTATCGGATTATTGAGCACCACTTGGTTTTAGGACCAATAAGACCGGAGTAGCACGCGCAAGTATTGCGCTTCTTAAGCAGCATTAACCTTCGATAAGTACGCACGTTCGAGCTTTGGTGACTTTCTTCCTGGCTGGCTGCAGTTGGGTTTGGTTTTCCTAGGTAGCTGCAGATCTGCAGTCGCTCTAGCCGCAGATCTGCAGCAGTAGGCGGTAATCCGTCGAGGTCCAGTTCCATCAGGCCATCCTTTAGCCTCTGTGGAGGACGCCGCCGGAAGTTCGTCTAATCAATACTATTACCACTTGGTAGTGGAGGCAACTTCGTGCGGAAGATCACACGCGTTTTTATCGCGCGCGTGGAAGTGCGTTGCGGTGCTCGAGCCTTTTTGGCATCCGCACTTCAGTTCGGCAAGTGTGGGTAGATCTCTCGAATGGATTCTCCCCACGGGCAGACTTGGCAGAAGGCCGCGAACACCCGGTCGAACTCGCGCAGATTCTCCGGCGAGTAGTACTGCTCGTGAATGTTCACGCGGCCGGTCCAGCCCAGCGGATAGATGGTGCGGTCGTAACCGCTGCGGTCGGGGCCGCTCTCGCGATTGGTGACCGGTGTGCAGTAAGCGTAGATTTGTTCGATCTGGGCGTCAGTCAATTCGAGCTCATACAGCTTTGCCATGCGGCGAAGCGCATCGAGCGGATCGCTCATGAGCTGCTCGTAGGTGATGATGATGCTGCGCTCCGCATGTCGTATGTTCAGCCATTTGCCCACGAATTCCAGCGACTCCAGCAGCGTGCCGTCGCGGATCAGTCGGCCGAGCCGCTCGTGGACCTGATCGGCGGTCATTGGCTCCTGCTTGCCGGCCTGCGGTCGCATGCAGTGGCACATCCACGCCGCCAGTTGATCCCGCGGCTCGCGCACAATGATCACGTAGCGCGACTCTGCGTACAGCTTCAGGACGTCCATGTTCTTAGGGGTGGGCGGAATATGTCCCTTGTAGACGCCGCCGGGATAACGCATGAACAGCGGGTCCATGCCGATCTCCGGGCGCAGATCCCAATCGTGGGAGCCGCCCTGCTCCCACCAGGAGGCATAGCCACGCCATTCGAAGGGGTTCTGGCCGAGCTTCCCCTCTTTGACCAGGCGGACCATGTTGCCCAGGCACATGCCCAGCAACGACGAGCCGCTCTTGGGGATGGCGACGATGAACTTCGGCGAGTCGTCAAGCGTGTACTGTCGATTCTGCAGGCGAGAGACGAGCCCCACCGACTCAATGGCGTTGTCCAGATGGTATTTGAATCCGCGGTAGATGGCCTTGAACGCCATGGTGGAGGAATCCAGGCCAAAATCGAGCTGGTCGGCAGATTCGGCGTCGTATCGGATCACGTTCACAACCATGACCAGCAGCTTGGCCTTGGTGACCGGCTGGAGATCGGTGAGTGAGTACCATTCAAACAGCAGCCGCTGCAGGCCCGGGGCACGGTTGGTTTCCGCCAGAAGTCGCTGCATGATATCGACCAGGGCGGGCTCATTCGGATTAGCGCGAATGCCGTCCACCAGGCGATCGACTCGCGTCTGGAGGTCGGTGGATTTGCTATTGGCGGCTCGGTTCCCAACTGCTGGGCCGTTGGCAGTGGCGGTGGGCACGATGATCCTCCCTGCGGATGGGTTGTTGATACACTCATTTACAGTTATCGGTCGCGCTGCCGACGCACTCGCCTTGAAATGCATGGAAAAACCGAGATTGCGTCTGGAAGTGGAACGTGATACATGAATGCCCAGGAGTTGTGACAATCCACGACCTTATCTGAGGGAAACGGACATGCGCCAAGTACGGATCCTGGTTGGCTTAGTGTTGACATTGGCCATGGGGGTGCGCGGGGCGGCGGCCGAAGGCGGTGTGACGGCTCCGGGGGCGGTCCTCGAGAAGCTGTCCGGTGAATTCGCGTTCACCGAGGGGGCGACCTGCGATCCTGCGGGCAATGTCTACTTCACCGATCAGCCGAACGACCGCATCATGAAGTGGAGCCTGGACAGCAAGCACTCGGTCTTTATGAAGCCCTGCAATCGTTGCAACGGCATGATGTTCGATTCAAAGGGCAACCTCTACGCCTGTGCGGATGAGAAGAACGAGCTCTGGCTCATCACGCCGCAAAAGAAGGCGACCGTGCTGGTCAAGGGGTACAAAGGCAAGCTGCTCAACGCGCCCAACGACGTTTGGCTGCGGCCGGGCGGCGGATTGTACTTCACCGATCCGTGGTACAAACGCGACTGGTGGAAGCACGCAACACCGCCGCAGGAAGTCGAAGGCGTGTATTTCCTTTCAGAGCCGGGTCCTGTGAACCCGGTGCGCCGCGAGGCGGGGTCGGCTCCACATTCGAATGGCACCGGCGTCACAGACGCCGGCTCTGAAAAGACAAACACAAAAACCGCCAGCACTACTGCGGGCCAACTGGTCCGGGTCATCGATGATCTCAAGAGGCCCAACGGCATCACCGGCACGCCGGATGGCAAGACGCTGTACGTGGCAGATTTGGACGCACAGAAGACGTACGCCTACGACATCCGTCCGGACGGATCGCTTGCCAACAAGAGACTGTTTTGCCAAATGGGCTCCGACGGTATGACCATCGACAGCGAAGGCAACGTCTACCTGACCGGCAACGGGGTGACCGTGTTCGACAAGACCGGCAAACAGATCGACCATATCGACGTGCCGGAAAGCTGGTCGGCCAACGTGTGCTTCGGTGGCAAAGATCGCAAAACGCTGTTCATCACCGCGAGCAAGGGGCTCTACGCGGTGAAGATGCGCGTCAAAGGCGTGGACGGTAAGGGCGGCAAGTAGGTCGGCAGCGGTTCATTCCGTGCAATTTGGATCGGCCGAATTCGGCTCGCCGTAGCAGCGTTGGAAGATGCCGAAGTCGGATTGGTCGACATCGCCGTCCCCATCCAGGTCGGCCGCGGCACAAGTTGCGCTGCCGTTGTGAGGAGCACCGGGGCCGGAGGTGCACGCCTGGAAAGCTGCGAAATCGTCAGCATCCACATCGGTGTCGGCATCGAAATCTGCACGATTGGCAGGTGTACCTAAGACAACAAGGACGGCTCGGCCGAGCTCCAGATGTGCACGATAGACGGCGGCTTCGGACCTCGCCTCTACCGTAACGGAGCCCAATACGGGGATAGTGACGGTCACGTTGTGGGCGGGGCCGTCGGCAGCCCATGCGGTGATCAGCCACTCGTCCTTTTCGATGTGCTTTCGGACCAGGACGCGCGCAGTTTCATCGCCGGTGGGGAATTCGTACGCCGGTTTACCTGGATTCCATCGTTGATCGTCGGGACCACCCAGTAGATCGCTGGCACGCACGAACGGCTCGAGCCAGGAGAAGAAGGCTTGGACCTTGCCAAGCCGCTTGTACTGCCAAAGCCAATCGAGTTGATCACCTCCAGCGTAGGCGACGGCGCCGATCATACCCGCCGTGTAGCAACACTTGAGATAGCCCTCGTAACGGTCGGGGTCGGCCAACGGTGGCCTATCGGCGCCCAGCCAACCGCCGCTGACCCAGTTGTAGCAGAAGCGTTCCCCGTAGGTGAAGTTCTCGCCGATGGAATTGAGCGTCAGGGTCAACAGGTCAAGATTGCCGGTGAAGCCGTCGTTGGCCTGCTCGTAATAGGTTGAGCTGTTTGGGATATCGCTGATCGCGCGTATGAATCCGTAATCCCACGCCCATACGGACCAGTTGGCGATGGCGTTGCGGTACTTAGTCCCTGCGGTAGTGTAATAGATGTAGAGTTGACGTTGCGGCACAGCGGCTCGCATGGCGTCGGTGATGATCTGCTCCTGCCGCGCTTTGCTGGCAGAGATGTAGTCGTACCAGGGCGTGTCACCCTTGGCGGCCAGGACCACGGGATCCTGTGACCAATATG
>JBJKSL010000677.1:0-4686 GCA_046704145.1 Phycisphaerae bacterium | reverse complement strand
GAAGTGGCTGCATTTCCAAGGTTTTTCCGCCAGTTCTTACGCTACACACAAACTCACATTGCTCTAAATCGGACAGGTAGTAAGTCCCATACCCTCGCACGGCAACGGCCGAACCCCGTAGCGCCTCTCCAGTTCGCTCCAATAGTACTGGTTGGCCCGGATCTCGGCTTTGTGAAACTCGCAGATAAAGGTGGCCCGATGAAATGCAGTATCGCTCGCGGCAACATCGTAGTTGAAGCCGCTGCACCAGGCACAGCCTCGCTCGTGTTCACAGCTCAAACACTTCGCCGGACTTACCAACGACCTGCGCAGACAGAAAAAGGTGCGCAGGGCATCCCGATTCAGGCCGCTGTATATGTCTCCGATCGACCGACCGGGGCGGTGCACCAGCGAGTGTTCCTGGAAGCGTAGGCATGGAAACAGTCGACCTTGGCTGTCCACGCTGAAGAACCGCCCCGTCCCACAGAAGTTGTGGTCCGACGCCATCGTGTCCTCCGCCGGCACAGGCGGCCGGGGAACCTCAAAAAGACTGCACCGACAGGTCCGCCAAAGCCCCTCGTCTAATGCAATATTCGCCAGGGCCATGAGTTGAGTCTCATACACCTCCACATCGCCCGGCTTGAAGACATCCTCAAACACCACGTTGGCTGCGATCTCGGTTATGCCCAGCCCCCAGAGGTGGAGAATACTCTCGCCCAGATAGGGCAAGTCCTCGCTGGCAAAGGTGACTTTGGTGGCCACATGAGGATACTGCTCGATCCACAACTTGGCACCGCGCAAGACCTGGTCGTAGGAGCCTCGGCCGTCGGCGAACACCCGGTTCATATCGTGCTTGCGCTTCGTGCCATCGATAGTCATGGCGACACATACGTGGCCGTAATAACGCCAGAGGAATCTCTGCACCGGCGCGGTCGGGTAGGTGGTCCCATTGGTCCCTAAAAGGAAAACATGCGCCGACTTGAAAGGATGATCCGGCAGAGCCGAAACACGCTCCTGGAAATAGGCCGCCACCTCCTCCACCAGATCCATTTCCAGCGTGGCCTCTCCGCCGGTGAACTCGATGACCGCTCCACTTCGATCCAGGGGCAGCCCCAGAAAAAAGTCGACCGCACGCAAGGCCACTTCGCGAGGCATGCGATGGTACGAGTTCTTACCCACCTCGTAGCAGTAACGGCAGCAGAGGTTGCACTCCTCGGTAACGACAAGTTCCATCTGGCACGCATCACCGCTACGATAATGCGACAGTGGAGCCCCCAGTTGATAAGCGACGGTGTTCTTCATGTCACTGTCAGCATGTTGTGCATCCAATCGACCGACCAATCTCGACCCGACGGCCCGCCGTACTCCACAACCAGGCTGCGCAGAGCTTCAGCCAGAAGCCCATCCGTATGTCCCAACTCCTGGGCCAACGCATCCAGGTCCGCTTCCGCAAGCTTTTTGGCGTTGAGACAATCATCCAGTGCTCGTCGCAACTGCCCCAGTTGTAACGCACGCAATTCGTCCAGCCGCCGCAGCACCTCGGTGTCCAAGGGGCCAATCGGCAGAACGTAAGGCTCCTGCAGGCCTTCAGGCTTTTCAGCCACAACGCAGGGATTCAACTTCGTTAGTCTGGCCTCCACATAGTTTCGGATTTCGGGGGGGACAGGCGGCCCCATCTGTGCGGTCAGCGCGTATCTCCAGCCCCGCCAGACTTGCAGGAGCCTATTCGCTGGCGCCGTAGGCGGAAGCGCCTCGACTGACTCGCCGCACGTCCAACGCCGCAGGAGGGCTTGTATCTGGCACACGCGCCGTTCGAAGACCGCCCGCCGCTCCACCGTGCTCGTACCTTGCGGCAGCACATCCGCTTCGGCCGGGACGCACAGCCTCCGCCACGCCTGCTGTAGATCAGAGACGGTAAGGTCGTCTCGACAAACACAACCGCTGCGACACAACGGCGACTCCAACAACGAGGCACGGATAGCACAGCGCACGAACAAGCGTTTCAAGCCTTCGAACAGATAGGGACGCTCTGCCGCCTGCCGACACATTGCCCGGTATGCCTTCTGCTCGGCCGCTGCAATGGCACTAATCTGTTTCGACAAGTCTGGCCGCAACCGCTCGACAAGCGGACAACCACTGTGCCCGGCTTCCTGCCAAGGCGCGCGAATGTTCAGAGCGGCCTCGAGTGAGCCTAGCGGCTGCTCCTGCAATCGGGCGTGGGAGGGGCACAAATAGACGTGTCCGTCGGGTCCGAGGGTGTACAGGCCGCAGCTTGCGGGACAACCACGCTTGAACGATGAGGGCAACATGTTGGACACGCAGAACATGCCGCCACCCGAAGCGGCTCGCAACATATACGTGCCAAGCTGGGCCAACTGTGACTCATATAGTTTCAGATCGGACGAGCGCAGCGTGCCAAGCCCACCCAGTTGGATAGTCAACTGAGACAACGCCGTAAGCATCGACTCAATCCGCTGAGCAAGGTGGGGCAGCTCCGACGGCAGAACGTGAAGAATGACCGGCCGATGCTGAACGTACGCGGCCCGCTCCACCAGATCGACAAGACTCACCGCCACAACTGTCTGTGTCAGCGCGAAGGGAACCCCCAGCCTCTCCTGTTGTGCGGGGGTCAGCAAGGGCAAGACTACACGCCCTGGCGATGGTTCTATTGCTCCCTTTACGCCCGCTTTGAGAGGTTCCGCGGCACTGAGGACGTAGACCACCTCCCAGCCGTTGTCCAACGCTCGTTCGAGAGCATCGGATAGCACTGCCGCGTCCATATTCCGGCACTCACCGCCACAACCGAAATCATGGCAGAGCGTGGGCGCGGTATTATCCAACAGGCTGAGCAGCGTGATGCACACGATTGGCTCCCTGTCGCAAGGCGCACAGAATCAGCCGCCGTTAGCTTCCGCAGCTTGTTTCCCACACGAATTGTTGATGGCGCACTCGCTCGAGCAGGCCACGTCTGCACATATGGCCATGCACGTGTTTTCGCAGCTTACGCAGCCATTCTGGCCGCAGGTCCAGCAATCCGACACCCAACAGGTCCATTCTGCCTGAGCCTTCGCCGCACCGAGCCCAAAAGCCACCAGGCCCAGGGCGACCAGAGGAGCCCTGCCCAAAACCTGCCGGCGGGTCGCCAACCGCCTGCCAAGATCGGACAGATGCTGATCATCGACTCTCGATCCTGTGAGTTCGTCAGACATGGTTGGTTCTCCAAACGCAAGACTTGAAAATTATTGCCCATACGGCACAGCGTAGGGCGGTGTGGCGAATAGTTCTGGCGAGACTGGTCGGTTAACCTGCATATCGCTCAGGACGATGGTCATCTGCTGGTTGGGCTCCGGTCCCGGCCCACTGTGCTCCACGTAGACTGTGCGGCCCGGAAAGTGCGCCGAGCCATCGGCGGAACTAACGTAATCCGTATAGGTGCAGGAATTGTGACCGAACTTGCCATCCGTCTTTAACGTCCATTCCTCTCGCCGGTACTCCCCCCCATCGCGGCTCAACCAGCAAAGAAAGCTTTCGCGGCGGCCTTCAAGCCCAAACACGCACTGCTCCTGACCGCCAAACTCCTCGCGTGTCTCTGTCGGCGTGCTCCAGCGTAGAGGGCCTCCCAAATCCGGCTTCATTTTTACGAGCCTGATGGGCATTAGCATGATCCGACCAAAGGACATCCCGGCAAACCCATACATCGCGATCAAGTGCCGCCCGGTCATATGAGTCAACTCCGGCGCAGCAGCCAAACCCTCCTGCCAGACTCTCGTCGAACATCCCTCGCCCTGGGCTTCGCGATACACAACGTTCAGCGGACACGTCTCGCCTGACATCCGGTAGCGCAGACCAGTCGGCGTGAACTCCAAGGCCACACTGCCGGCCTGCTGCATCTCGGGATCCTGGGGCAGAGGCGTGCCGTCCGGGTTAAGAATGAGAATGCTCGTCTGGAAGTGGGCCTGCACAGTCCGCACTGCCAACAGCCGCGCTCGCTCCTCGGCAACCAGCTTCTGCGCTGACTGCACCTCAGCAGCAGTCAACGTACGCGCACCAGGCGCACGGACGATGGTCTTGAAACTGCGAAACGGCGAGTTTGAATCATCTTCGCGCAGCCAGACCGTCGCCGCAGAAACCACGATCAGCGCCACCGGAACAGCAAACCACAGCTTTCTTGTTCTTTTTGACATGTCCTATCCCGAATTAGACTTGAACTCGTACGCCGCCGCGTGCAAAAGGACGCGAAGGCGTTCTATGGCTTCGCAGCCTCCAGCGGCGACCACAAGGCCAGCCCCGTGCTGTACCGGTCCCGCTTTACCAACTGATTCTGCCGCAACATGTCTACGTGTCCGTCGGCAAAGGCGAAGTTTGCCTGCCCCTTGGGTATTTCCATCTTGTGCTCGACGGTATCGTGCCGGTAGAAGGTGATCTGCGAATCCCGAGTCTCAAAACGCCCGGGAGTGCCGTCCGGCGGCGTGGTCCAGGATACGCCGGGTAAGCCGCCGAACCGCTCTCCCGGAGTGCCCACCAGGCCGACGAATGCTTGAGCCACGAAACGGATGCCGCGGAGGCTTTGCGCCGGCAATTCCGGCCAGCTCTCAACCAGCAGCAACAGACGAGAAGTTGGCACTTGACCGTCCAAACGAAAGAGCTTGCCCGGGGGATCTGCACTATCCAGCCTTTTCTGCACGAAGCTGCTGACCCCACCACTGG
>JBJKSL010000676.1:0-4502 GCA_046704145.1 Phycisphaerae bacterium | reverse complement strand
AGCCCGTCCCGCCTGACTGCAGTTGCATTAGCGGGGCAGCGGAATACACTGGCGAGCATGAATAAGAACGTCATACGTGCCGGCCTCATTCAAGCCAAGCTTTGTGAGCCGGCGACCGCACCGGTTGAAAAAATAAAGCAGAGTATGATAGATAAGCACGTCGCTCTGATCGGCAAGGCCGCCGAACAGGGCGTTGAGGTGCTGTGTCTCCAGGAACTGTTCTACGGGCCTTATTTCCCGGCCGAGCAGGACATGAAGTGGGCCGCCCTGGCCGAGCGGATGCCCGACGGGCCGACGACGCGGCTGATGTGCGAGCTGGCCCGCAAGTACAAGATGGTCATGGTCGTGCCCCTCTACGAGGAGGAGAACACCGGTGTGTACTACAACACGGCAGCGGTGATCGACGCGGACGGCACGTTCCTGGGCAAGTACCGCAAGAGCCATCTGCCGCACTGCGAGCCGGGCTTCTGGGAGAAGTTTTATTTTCGGCCGGGCAATCTGGGCTATCCGGTGTTCAACACACGTGTCGGCAAGGTCGGCGTGTATATCTGCTACGACCGGCACTTCCCGGAAGGGGCACGATGCCTGGGTCTGGCGGGGGCGGAGATCGTGTTCAACCCCTCGGCGACGGTAGCCGGCTTGGCGGAGTACTTGTGGAAGCTCGAGCAGCCTGCCCACGCGGTGGCCAATCAGTATTTCGTAGGGGCGATCAATCGGCCGGGCGTCGAAGAGCCTTGGAGTATCGGCGAGTTTTACGGCACCTCATATTTCTGCGATCCGCGCGGACAGATCGTCGCCGAAGGCAGCCGCGATACTGACGATATCGTGGTGGCCGACCTGGATCTGGGGCAGATCCGCGAGGTGCGGCACGTGTGGCAGTTCTTCCGCGATCGCAGGCCGGAAACCTACGAGCCGATTAT
The DNA here is from genome assembly GCA_046704145.1 of Phycisphaerae bacterium. Taxonomy (GTDB): domain Bacteria; phylum Planctomycetota; class Phycisphaerae; order UBA1845; family PWPN01; genus JACQVT01. The sequence goes on along the minus strand of JBJKSL010000676.1, from coordinate 3,582 downwards.
CGACCTGTAATATGCCAGCATAACAGAAGCCGGCGCCGGCAACTCTTACTCGGCTATGGGCTTGCCCGTTGCGCGAAGCGACAAGCGTGCCTCCAGTTCATTTGCTCCGTACAGTTCCATGCGCACAACGCCCTCGAACGGCACTTCGGTGCTGACCCACGTGCGCCGCAAATACGGAATCTCTTCATCGGTCCAGCGATCCTCGTAGAGGATTGTTTTCCATCGTTGTCCTGCTGCATCGATGGTAGCAGGAGCGGCGGTGCGGACTGTCTCGTGCGACTTGGCCTGCTTAGCGAGGCAATCGACATCGAGGGCATCCTCGCGGATGGCAGGCTCCCCCCAGGCTCGGCCGTTCTTCCGCATGGTCACGCGGGTGGACACGGCCGTGATGCTTCTCCCCATCACGGTATAACGGAGCGTCAGTCCGTCGAGTGTTCCATACTCAGCCCATTCTCCGATGACGGCATCGCGCAACGGTTGCCAGGCAGGCACGGTGGCATTCTCTGCGCGCACAGGTGCGAGCGGTTTGCTTGGTGACGGCGCGGAGATGGACGGATGACGATCGGCATTTACGCGGACGGATTCATAGCGGACAGTGGGGCGGCTCGACGGTAGGGAACTCGACGCCACGTGATGGGCGGAGGGTTGGCTCGACGGTTGTGCCTTTGAATCGCGCCCGCAGCCGACTGCGACCGATAGCATGAGCAGCACCGTCAGATAACGCTTTTTCTGAAGGAAACTACCTATATGTGACGCATTCTGTGTTGGCATTTCTTCTCTCGAATTCGTGCTTTGGCGGCTAAAAGCCTCGAAATCCACCGAGATATCGTGTATTATTAAGCTGCAATCAGTAGTACGCATTCGCGTCCTTTTGCACGGGGCGATGTACGCGCAAATCTCTTGCGGACAGCGCCTGGAATGCTGCGGCACGCACAAGTCTCAAGTGTAATCGGTTGTGGTCTCGTGCTTGCGACCGCCTTAGTATTGACCGTGTGTTTCGGGGCGACGGGTCCGACAGCAACCGACGGGAAACAACATCATGTATCCACAGGTGGGTAGCCGCGCGCCTTCGTTTACTGCTCCTGACGGTAACGGTAAAGCCGTCACGTTTCCTCGCTCGTACGGTGGCAGCATCGTAGTACTCTACTTTTATCCGAAAGACAACACATCCGGCTGCACGAAAGAGGCTTGCGGCTTCCGCGATGGGTATGACGGCTTCACGAAGCTGGGCATCCGGGTGGTCGGTGTTTCGCCAGACGGTTCGGCATCGCACTCGAAATTCGCCTCGAAACTAGGTCTGCCTTTCACCCTTGTTGCCGATGAGGACAAGCAGATTTGCCAGTCCTATGGGACCTGGCAGGAAAAATCGATGTACGGCCGCAAATACATGGGCGTCGCCCGCACCACGTTCGTGATCGACAGCCACGGTAAGATCGCGAAGGTTTTCGAGAAGGTCAAACCAGCCGACCACGATCAGGAAGTCCTCAACTGGATCAAGGACAACCTGCTATAGTACTACAGCATCCGCTTTTCACTTCTGCAATTCATCGCTTCGCAGGTTATCTGAGGCCGCCGACACGTTCAGGAAGCCCAAGCGTCCGTCCGGGCCGGCGCTGATGAATACGGGTCGATTACCGTTGGCGGCGACGGCTTTGCGTTGGCTGGGCGAGGGGCTGAAGGCGGTCAGGCAGCACAGGCGGTGGCCCCAGGGGTCGCGAATCAGGCCCAGGGCGGGCCGCGTGGTGGGTTGTTCCGATTGGTCGGCAGGCACGCGCAGCACCTCGGGGATGGTCTGCAGGATGGTGTGGGCCGCGGGCACCTCGGCAAGTATTGCGACGATGCGATCTCCGCTAGCGTTCTCGTCGGGGTCGTCGGCGTCAGCGGGTTCGCGCTGAAGACTGACGGATTCAGAAGCCTCTGCGGGCCAGTTGCCCGCGCTCTGGTGATAGGCGACGATCGCGCGATCGAGCGTGTCGAGCAGGGCCACAGTCTGCTTGCGCTTCAATTCGTTGCGGATGCCGTCCACGCCTAGGCCGACCAGGACAAGCAACACGCCCACCACCGCAGCAGTCACCAGCGTCTCGCTCAAGGTGACGCCTCTGCGGTTGTGGGCGATTCTGCATACCGGAACGGTCGACATGCTCGCCATCGTGCGACTGGCGTGGTCGGATGTCAACGACTGGTGCGTATTTTGGCCACGGCGCAAAGTGCGTTTGACAGGAGCGGCCGACTTGGACATGCTATTCTCAGGCCTTTTGAGGCCTCATGAACGTCGTAATCAGTCAAACCGATGGGGAGTACCATGCCTGAAACCATCCGAGTTGGAATGATCGGACTTGACACCTCGCACTGCAACGCGTTTGCCAAGATTTATAACGAACACCCCGAATGGGGCTTCAAGGTGGTCGCGGCATATCCGTCATACAGCCCGGATTTGGAGTCGAGCGCCAGCCGCATCGAAAAATACAAGAAGGAGATCGTGGCCAACGGAGCCAAGCTGGTCGAGAGCATCGAGCAGATGCTGGAGATGTCCGACGTGGTCATGCTGGAGAGCGTGGACGGCCGGCGGCATCTGAAGGAGTTCAAGATCGTTGCGGAGGCGGGTAAGCCGACGTTTGTGGACAAGCCGTTCGCGGCCAGTCTGGCCGACGCCAAGGAGATGGTCAGGCTGATCAAGCAGCACAAGCTGCCGTGCTTCTCGTCGTCGTCGCTGAGGTTTGACAGCGCGTTCCAGGACGTCCTGAAGGAGAAGGATAAGAAGTTCGGCCAGATCGTCGGCGTGGACGCCTACAGCCCGGCCCACCTGGACAAGACCAATCCGGGGCTGTTCTGGTACGGGATTCACGGGGTGGAGATTCTGTACACGCTGATGGGGCCGGGCTGCAAGAGCGTCTCGTCGACAGTCACGGCGGAGAGCGAAGTCAATATCGGCCTGTGGCCGGAAGGGCGAATCGGCACGCTTCGCGGCATACGGGAGGGCAAGCAGAGCTACGGGGCGACCATCCTCAGCGAGAAGGCCCCGCCCACCAATGTGCCCATGAAGGGCGATTTCTACAAGAATCTGGTCGCAGCCATGGTGAAGTTCTTCAAGACCAAGGAGCCGCCGGTCAGCATCGACGAAACCCTGGAGATCTGTGCGTTCATCGATGCGGCTATGAAGTCAGCCAAGGAAACCTGCGACGACGTGAAGCTCGAGATGTAGGGTCGCCCGCCAGGCTGCGAGATGATGCACGGTAATCCGCGATAACGCGGGACGTCTTCTTAGGACTGCGTCAACTTGTACGTGTTTAGCGTCCGCCCTCTTTCTTGGCCCCGGAGGCGCGAGAGTAGCCACAGGACTCTATGAGCCCCGGAGGCGGCGCGAGAATAGCCACAGGACTCTTTGGGCCCCGGAGGCGCGAGAATAGCCACGGGCTCTTTGGGCCCCGGAGGGGCCGCCGAAAATCGCCACAGGACTCTTTGGGCCCCGGAGGCGCGAGAATAGCCACGGGCTCTTTGGACCCCGGAGGGGTCGCCGAAAATAGCCACGGGTGTAGCAGTTCGCCAGGGCCTGTCCCTGGCGACGCGGAACCCGTGGAAAAC
>JBJKSL010000675.1:0-3524 GCA_046704145.1 Phycisphaerae bacterium | reverse complement strand
GTCATATAGTGGCCGGCACGGTGGGCATCATGTCGACTGGTCTGTTCGCCTGGCGTTGCTCGCAGACCGGCAGCTGGCTGGCAGCTACTGCGGAGTGGCGAGAGGACGGACGCCGCCTGGGCCTTGGTCTGCAGATGACCAACATCATCAAGGATTGCCGAGTCGATGCTGCCCGCGGGGTGAGCTTTATTCCGGCCGAGTACGTTGAACTTGCAGATGGCACGTACTCAATCTCGGGCGGGCAGCGTCGGGCTATCTTCACCCATGCTGTGGGGCATCTTGACGCCGGCCTGCGGTATACGTTGGCCGTGCCCGCCGCGGAGGACGGCATTCGCCGCTTCCTGCTGGGTTCGTTGCTGCCGGCGATTGCAACGCTGGAGGTGGCCGCGAGCAGCGATGAACTGCACCCCAAAATCTCCCGCGAGAAGATGGCCGAGATTCTGGAACTGGTCGTGGAGCACACGGGCGATGATGCCTGTCTGCAGGCCTGGTACGACCAGCACAGGGCACGAGTTTTCGCCAAGCTTTGATACGCGATCACGTCGTTCTTACTTCATCCAGCACAGACAACGCCGTGGCTTTCGGTGGGTTTCGGTGGCTTTCGGTGGCTTTGCCGGTTCTGCGCAGAATGCGTATAACCGATGCAATGGCGGCGGGTTATGGTGTTTCTCCTTTGCGGCCGGTTTGGCTTCGCATCTACAGATAGTTGTCCGCGCCGGCTGCGGTAGAAAACTCGAAACGGTAGCATCTTTAGCTGTCAAAGACCCCAAGGACAACGTGGACGCTGATCCGGACGCGGCATGGAAGACGATGCAGAATGTTGAATGGGGGCCTCTGAATAACGCTCATTCGCAGCCGGAGCAATCGCAGAACCGTTCGGCGCGCGTAGTGGTGAGGGGGACCCACGGGTTCCGCTCCGGGCTTCGCCCTCCGCTCCACCCGTGGCTTTCAAGCCTCGCCCTCTGCTGCAGCCGTGGCTCTCGAGTCTCGCCCTTCGCTGCAGCCGTGGCTTTCAAGTCTCGCCCTTCGCTGCAGCCGTGGCTTTCGATGTTTTTCATCGGCAGAAGTACGGCTTTCATCGGCAGATGTAGGGCTTTCCTCGGCGGATGTACGGCACGAAAGCTTCTGTATTTGGCGGCTGCTTGGCTCGCGAGAGGGCTGGCCTTATAATCTCACCCTTTTGAAGAGCGGGGCTGGCAACCAATGGCTAACGAGTGCGAACTTGACATCCGTGTCCGCTATGCCGAGTGCGACCCCATGGGTTACCTGCACCACTCCAAGTACTTCGAGTACTTCGAGATGGGCCGCACGGAGCTGCTGCGTGCAAGCGGCTCACGGTATCGCGACCTGGAGGCGCAGGGCGTGCTGTTCGTCGTCGCTCGCGTGGAGTGCCGGTTCCGTCGTCCGGCACAGTATGACGACCTGCTAAACCTGCACGTGCGGATCACCCGCCAGAGCCGTGCCCGCATCGATCACGAGTACAAGCTGTACCGCGACGGCCTTCTGCTCTGCGAAGCCTCGACCATCCTCGCGTGCGTCAATCGAGAGGGCCGACCCATCCCGATTCCTGAAGGAATCGGGAGTGTCGAATGACGAAATCAGAATAACGAATCCGCCTTCGCGTTTCGTCCTTCGGTCTTCGTCATTATTTCGTCATTCTGATTTCGACTTTCGGATTTCTGTTTATGCCTGTTCTGTGCCAACTATCCGACCCCGAACGCTATGTCGCCTCCGAGTGGAACACCGCTGCCGATCCCTGGGATCGCGAATACTGGCTCCAGTTGTTCGAGCGGTTCCCCCGGTGGATCGAGTCCATGCTGCGCAGCGATCCCGCCCAGGCCGGCGACAACTTTGATGCGCGATGGGCTGATTTCCTCCGTGCGTGGGCCAGCGGCATGGCTGAGGTCCGCAAGAATGCCGAAGCCGGTGGCCACCTCATGACCATCGATCTGACGCGCTTCCGCAATCGCCTGCTGCGGCAGTTCGGCTGGCCCGACCCCTACCGTGAGATCAAAACGCGCGAGAACGCCATCGCCGCCGAGTTGTACCCCGCCGTCATCAAGAGAATTGACGCGACCCCGGCCAACAAGCGTTGGGAGCAACTGCTTCGCGGCGTATTCGCCGGCAACATGTTCGATCTCGGCTCGCCCAAGACGCTCGAGATGTACGATCGCGGCGAGATCGACTTTCAGACCATTATCGAGAAGGTACCCCAGCGGCCTTGGTTCATCGACGATACCGACGTACTCGCCGCACGCCTCGGCCCGCCCTCCAGCTACCGCCAGGCCCTCATTTTCGTCGACAACGCCGGTAGCGACATCGTGCTGGGCGTCCTGCCGCTCGCCCGCGAGATGGCCCGCGCCGGCACGCGCGTGGTGCTCACCGCCAACGACGGCCCCGCGCTCAACGACATCACCATCGAGGAACTGCACCCGCTGCTGGCGAGTCTGGCCCACCGCGACGCACTGCTCGCGGATCTGCTTGGCAGCGATCGCATCGCGGCCGTGGGCTCAGGTGGAGATACGCCGCTGATCGATCTCGGGCGCATCAGCGAGGAGTGCAACGCCGAAGCCGCCCGAAGCGACCTGGTCATACTCGAAGGCATGGGTCGTGGCGTGGAAAGCAATTGGGATAGGCAGTTCAAGTGCGACGTCTGCCGCCTCGCCCTGCTCAAGGACGAGTCCGTAGTCCGCCACCACGGGGCGAAACTCTTCGACCCGGTCTGCCGCTTTGATGCTGCTCGTTAAGAATGAATCAGTGTGCGGAGTTGACGCCGATCGCTAAGCCGTCAACTGTGCGGTCCAAAATGCCCTGCGAGGATGCCGGCGACGGAGATGTCTTCGTCGAGTTCCTCCCAGCGAAGAGCCCTCCCTCTAGCCTCAACTCGAACTTTCGACAACAAGTCATCCGGAGCGTTGGCAAGAAGCGGGAACTTCGAGGCCGGAAACCCAATTTCGCGACCATCGTCCAGTTCGATCCAGACTTTGCGATCTGCACTCCAGGCTCGCACCGCGTGAGGTACTTGCGTGATAATGACCGACTCAGCCGAAGTACTCATGCCAACTCCTCTCGAACTGTTCTCTGTGCTCCAACACGACTCCAAGCGTCTCCTTTAAGTCTGCTGGCGAGAACCCATCATTATAGGCTAATGCAACCGGCCTCAGCCAAATCTTGCACTCGTCGTCCCCCCTTCGAACGTGGACGTGCGGCGGCTCCGAGCCCTCGTTACTGAAGAAATGAAACCGGAAACCCTTCCATCGGAAAATGGTCGGCATGACGTTATTACAGCAGAAGACACCTCCCATTTCCAGTTGACGGTGGCGAAGCCAAGGTCATCGCGTACCAGATCGGCAAAGTCGAACTACTCGCCGGAGCCCGGACCTTGCATATTCCCGGATCTGCAACTTCTCCCTCGTTGTGAATACCAGACCCGTTGCTGCAAGCAAGGTCACAATCGCACCTGTCGCCGCGAGACTCACCCCCGTCGGCAACACCGGCACCACCACCGCCAACCAGAACAGCAC
>JBJKSL010000674.1:0-2923 GCA_046704145.1 Phycisphaerae bacterium | reverse complement strand
GCACCCACCAGTGCTTCATATAAGGCATGTCGCTGTCGGTCACGTGGATGCTCCGCCAACCGCGGACGATGGATTCATCGCGGTGATCGAAGTAGCTCAGTCGGTGCAGGTCGTGCAGATCCCAGGCGATGGACGCCTTCTCGCCGTTGATCTCGAAGGTGTACAGGGCCTTATGCCCGCGAGCGTAGCGGGTGGATTCGAATACCGCCAGAGATCCGTTGGCAAAGCGGGCCAGGAAAGCACACGCATCATCGATACCGACCTTCTCGACCTTGCCGGTGATGTTGCTCTTGCGTTCCTTGATGAACGTCTCGGTCATGGCAGTCACCGACGTGATCGGACCGTTCAGCCAGATGGCGGTATCGATGCAGTGGGCCAGCAGGTCGCCTGTCACGCCTGAGCCGGCTGTCTTGACGTCCAGCCGCCAGAGTGCGTCGCCGCCCTGCGGCAGGTCGGCCGAGATGGTCCAGTCCTGCAGAAACACGGCACGATAGTGGAAGATCTTGCCCAGCCGACCCTCGTCGATCAGCTTCTTGGCCAGCGTGACTGCCGGTACCCGCCGATAGTTGAACGAGACCATGTTCGGCACGCCGGCCTTCTCGACGGCGGCGACCATCTCCTCGCCCTCGGCCACGTTCAGAGCCAGCGGCTTCTCGCAAAGGATCATCTTGCCCGCCTGCGCAGCGGCAATCGCAATCTCCTTGTGCATATTGTTCGGCACGCAGATGTCCACCAGGTCGATATCCGCCCGCTGCAGCAGCTTGTGATAATCCGTCTCGATCGATTCGTAGCCCCAGGTCTCCGCAAACGCCTTGGCCTTCTCGCCGTTGCTGTCACAGATGGCCTTCAGCACCGGCCGGCTCGGCAGCTTGAAGAAGTTTTCCACCCGGCGATAGGCATTCGAGTGCGTGCGGCCCATGAAACCGCAACCGATCAGACCGACATTGAGTGGTTTGAGCATGACGTATCCTCCTGGCGAAGGGACGAGGTTCAAGTTGCAGTGGAACCGTTCTTCGACGGCAGAATCGTAACGGGGAGCGGGGATGTGGACAAGCTCAGGCAGAGCAACTCACCAGTCACGAAGCCTCGCCGCCGCGGATGCGAAGATCCGTATCTTCCACAATCCAGAGTTTGCCACTCACCTCTTCCTCGTCCAGGAGCGACAGGAGTCCTCCGCAGAGCGTCATTACCCGCCGCTTGCTCTGCAGCACCATGCGGAAGACTATCAACCCCGGATACTCTTCAGGTGGATAAGCGCGGATGTCTGCGAAATCGAGGTCCGTTGTCATTAAGACGCGTCCCTCGTTCTTGCAAACGGCAGCAAGGTCGGAGTCATCGCTCCCAGTGAGACGCTGATCTGCAACGGTCACAGCATCATGCCCCCTCGCCCGCAGAAATGGGGCCAGTTCCAACGGCAGGTTCTCGTCAAGCTTGAACTGCATCAAACCGCCCCGGCCGAGAGCGGCAACACCCGCTCTTTTGCCAACTCAGCCGCGTACGCCAAGGCAGCCTGCACATCCTCCTGCCTGACGTTATAGCTGTGGGCGATACTCTGGGGCGTCTCGCCATCAGCCAAGTTGTCGAGAATGACAGAAACCATCACACGGGTCCCGCTTATGCACGCTTTTCCGTGGCACACAGTTGGGCTGACTGAGATATGCGCTCGCCATTCCATATATCAACTCCCGCCTGATTCTATCATACTCCACCGGCGCATGGCCAGTGGGCGTGACTATTAGATCTCGCTGAGCGGAATCGTGATCGTCACCAGCAACCCGCCACCGTCTGCATTGGCAGCGGTGATCGTGCCACCGTGAGCGCGGACGGCTCGATCGGTGATGGCCAAGCCCAGTCCCACGCCGCCAGTGTTGCGGTCGCGAGCTGACTGGGCACGATAGAACGGGCGGAAGATCTCGGTCAGTGCCTCCTCGGGCAGGCCGGGGCCGTGGTCCCGAACGACAATCTCGGCAACAGCCGACTCGCCCCGATGGCCTCGGTTCAACCGAATTTCGACCGCGTTTTGCGGGCTGCTGTAGTAGACCGCATTGCGCACGACGTTTTCGACCGCCCGCCGCAGCAACTCACGATCCCCGTCGACAAGGCATGACGGCAGATCCACTGCAGCCTCCACCCGCACGCCGCTGGCGCCGGCCTCGAACTCCGCATCGCGTGCTACCTGATCGACGACCTCCGCCAGATCCACCTGCGACCGCTGCATCTGCTCGATGCCGCCCTCCAGCCGCACCAGCGTGAGCAGTTGCTCGATAAGGTCGTTAAGACGCAGGCTCTCGGACTCAATGCGGTCCAGGGCCGCCCCTTCAGGACTGGCCGAGCCCGGAGCCGTTCGCAGCATGAACTGCTGCCGCGCGATGCCCAAGGCGATGTTCAGGCGAGCCAGAGGCGAACGCAGTTCGTGCGAAATATCGCGTAGCAACTGCCGCTCGCTGGTGATCATGGCATGCAGTCGTTCCGCCATGCGGTCGAAATCCCGTCCGAGATCGCCAATCTCATCCTTGCGTCCGTCGAGCGAATCGCCCACACGCACCGACAAATCGCCCTCCGCCAATTGCCCGGCGGCAGACCGCAGGCTGGCCAGCGGCCGCGTCAGATACCGCGCCAGCCAATAACACAACGCTCCGCCGGTGATGACCACCGCCACGATGACGAATATAAGTCTCTGAGGCTCGTAAAGCAGGAACCCAAACGGCCATATCGCCCCCCGCCGATGCGGAACATTCAGTAATCGCGGAGCATCCAGCGGGCGCATACTACCGGGCGGCCCCATGTGACCGGGCGGTCCGCCAGAATGCGAGAGACCATTTCGTGCACCCATCCCGCGAGCACGACCGGCTTGTCGTTGCGGCGCTTCCTGCAAGTGTGGTGGACCATCCGCCGAGGTCCCACCCAACGCCGGCGGCGGAGG
>JBJKSL010000673.1:0-11405 GCA_046704145.1 Phycisphaerae bacterium | reverse complement strand
GGACGGCGATCTGGGGCGGTTCATGCAGCGGCTGACGGTCAGGCACGTGGAAGAAGAGAATGTAGAATGTAGAATGTTGAATGTTGAATTGAAGACGAGGAGGCGCGGGCGGGCGATTTCAGGCTGGACGTGGGGGTTTGAGGCTTCCGGAGTTGCAGGTGCATATCCCCCACCCCTTGCGAAGCGCAAGGGTGGGGCACCCGGCACGTGGAAGAAGAAAATGCAGAATGTAGAATGCTGAATGTTGAATGCAGAATTGGAGAGCATATCCCCCACCCCTTGCGAAGCGCAAGGGATGGGGCACCCGGCACGAGAGTAGCACCTCGTCCCGGTCACACCTCGGAAAGATCCACCGGCGGCGTGGTCTGCCATCGGCCGCGGGTGAAGTCGGGGAAGTCCACCGGCCGCGAGCGGTTAGCCACCGAGTTTATACTCAACTCGACCACCGCGCTCCACGTCGCGGCATCGTAGACGTTCAGGTCCGGCTGGACGCCCAGTCGCAGCGCCCGGATGAGCCGGTAATCCTCGATGAAGTCCATCGCGCCATGGCTGGCATCCTTGCCTTTTCGCTCCATCGCCTTCCAGAGGGGATGATCGAACTCCTGGTGGTACTTGTCGACGGACTCCCATTTGTCCTTTTCGGACCGCCCCTCGATGTAAATCTGATCGGGGAAGCCGCGGAAGATACCTTTGGTGCCCTGAACGAGATTGATACGGCTGTAGGGCCGGGGCAGGTTGGTGTTGTGCTGAAGAACGATGGTCAGACCGTTGACCGTTCGTAGCAGGCTGGAGTTCACGTCGCCCAGAGCAAACTTCTCCTTGCGTCGTGGGTCGTCGGCGGAGAAATGCTCGGCGGCATACGCCTGCAGGCCGCGGGAGTTGCTGGATTGCGAGACCAGGTAATCCAGCCGATCACCACGGTTGATGTTCATGTACCAGGCCATCGGCCCGAGGCCGTGCGTCGGATAGAAGTTGCCATTCCACTTCATACCGTGGGCCCGGCGCCACAAGCCTTCGCCGCTCTTGCTGAACTTGATCTCGCGCAGATCGTGCATGTAGCCGCACTCACCGTGAACCAGTTCGCCGAAGATCCCCTTGCGGAGCATGTTGAGCACCATCAGTTCGCTGTGGTCGTAGCAGCAGTTTTCCATGATCTGGCAGTGCTTGCGGGTACTCTCAGCGGTCTCGACGAGTTGCCAGCACTCGTCCAGGGTCAGGGCGGCTGGGACCTCGGTAACCGCGTGCCTCCCTGCCTTCATGGCAGCCACGCAAACGGGTACATGCCATTCCCATGGCGTCGCGGTGTAAACGAGGTCCAGATCTTCCTTCTCGATCATTCGCCTGAAATCCTGTGGCCCCTTCGAGTAGCCGGCTGGCTCTGGCCTGCCTGCCTCCTTGGCCTGCTGGCGCGCCCACTCGACCCGCTCTGGAAGGATGTCGCAAACGGCGCGCAGTTCCGCCCCCTCGATCTTGAGCAGGTTGCGGACGTGGTTGCCGCCCATGCCGCCGACGCCGACGAAACCGATGCGGATGGTGTCACGGGGTTTCAATTCGGGTCCATGGCCCGAAGCGTCCTTGGATGGCGCGGCCCAGCCCGGCATGGCCAGCGCTCCCAACGCGGTGCCGACACCGGCCAAGGCGGCTGTTTTTACGAAATCTCGCCGATTCGGACCTACCTGCTCAGATCGCTCGCTCATGCCAGGTTCCTCCCAAATGTGCTCACGCGTCCAGTCGCGGCTGGATCACGGCTGCGTGCAGCGGCATCACTGCCGCTCGATCACCGTTGCCGCTCAACCTCTCCCACAGGCGGTCGATCCCCGCCGCCCGTCGGGCATTTGGGCAGTCTAGCGATTTGAGTAAGGACGGACAAGGCTACTGGCGTTGAGATAAGAGCGGGGTCGAACCGTCAGTCAATAGCATGACGATCGGAACGGGAGTAGACTGTTAAGCGTTTGTCTCCGGGCAAGAATAGGGGAGAGGCCGAATGACATTACAATAACACGCGCATCCTGTACTCTGTTTGCCTCCAGCTTCTTACAGCGATTTGCGCAATCCAAGGCCTCCTGCGATGATGTTGTTGTCACACAACGTCAGCACGGAGGCCAAGGATGGTCACCATTCTGGCCGCACTGCGGCAGGTCAGGGAAGACCGGGATTCGATTTTGGATCGGGCAGTGATTTCGGCCGGTTCATGCAGCGGCTGACAGTCACCCACCTGCGGCGGTGGCACCACCATCGGCACACAACGTGGGGCACGGCCACCTGTGCTACCGAAGCAGTTCCTGTGGCGGCCTGCAGTCTGTGTTCATTCAGCAGCACATACATCGACGCAGGTGCAGGTGCAGGTGCATCCCTTGCATTGCCGCGCTTGAGAGGTTTTCCACAGAGCCGTCCTGACACCCTATCGTCGCCCAGCCTCGATCACTTCCTCCGGGGCAGCGCGGGGACGAAATCCTTCATGAAATTGTTGTCCTCACCCGGAAAGCCGATCTCGCGGTAGAGCTTGTATCCGGTGGTGTACCAGGAGTACCAGGGCGATTCGACGTGGCCGTCGACGTAGGCGATCACCGTCTGCCCCTTGAGCTTGGTGGATGGGTCCTTGCCGCGGAAGGCCGGCAAGTGCCGAGTGACGATCCGGTCGGTGACGTTGAAGTTGCCCTCACGAGTGTTACCGATGTGGTAGAACGGATGCTCTTCGACGAGCAGGAAAATACGCGACGGCGCCCAGATTGTCGACTGGTAGACCTTCTTCGACGGCTCCGGATCATCCGGGTCATACAACACGTAACCGTTGCTGCTGGGCGGACGCCGCAATCTCTCAGGCTTCTTGTAGCCGAGATAGGCGCTCATCGAGTAGCTCAACCGGCCGTTACCGCCGCCGCCCAGAGGAGTGTCTGTCGGCACACCGACCCTATCGGAGGGACACACGTAAACCTGGTCGTTCTTCACCTCTTTGTAGATGGTGCCACGACGCGGGCAGTCCTCCTTAAACTTTGCGAGATCGGCATCGCCATAGCTACCGCCGTTGTCATTGAGGCAGCCGTCCCAAGTCCAGTTGGTCTTCCTCAAATCCTTGGACCGCACCGTGTTATTCCACCAACCATTGCTCCAGAACTGTTCGTTGAAATACAGCACGCTCTGGGTGGCCGGCAAGGTACCGTACTCGGTAACGTACAAGTGCATGCCGTTCGTAAGCTGCTTCATGTTGCTCTTGCAGACGGCCATGCGTGCCATTTCGCGTGCCCGCTGCAACGACGGCAACAAGATCGCAACCAACAGGGCAATAATGGCCACCACAACCAACACTTCAATCAACGTAAAACCGGACTTGGACCGTAGACGTCGCATCGCGCAAAATCCTCCACGCAAGCTATTCAAACAGACGGTGCACAACCCCTTGTGCATCAAGGCGACAGGACACAGACACTTATCGGATGACTACGTCAGTATACACAAGCATTTCAAGGCTGTCCCACAGAGACACAAACAAGAGGAGGGGAAAGGGAGCAGACCTCAGTGATGACGCTATTCTTTCCCTCCACCCACGAAGGAGACCGCGAAAAGAGCCCTGAACTTCTTCCTGACGCCTTTCGTCTCCCGGAAATTCTTCCTGAGACCCTTCGTCTCCCTTTCTTCTCCCCTTTTTCTTCTCCCATTCTTTCTGTACTTGGTTACCGGATTCTGGATCGCGCAATCCGTGACCGGCATCACAGCAGGCCACGGATTGCGCCCGTGTCTATACATTTGCAGCCGGCGAATGCCGCCCGCTGCTGCTACTTCAGCGCGAACGTCGGCGGCCGCATCAGGCTCATAGCCACGTCACGGCTTCCGGCGCCGGAGGCCGACCTATTGGCCCCCAGGAAGCTCTCGCGGTAGCCGACGTAGAAGCTGCCCGCAAGGTTCGGCGTCGTGGTGTATGACGGCGCGGTGAACAGAGTGTTACCCGAAGCATCCAGCAGGCTGCCAGTCACAGCGCCGGAAGAACCTGCATAGCTGAGCTTCAGCTCGTACCAGCCGGACGGATATGTTGCGGTGTCTGACAGGTCCACACTGGCCACAACCGTCCACTCCTGAGGAGTGTACCTGGGTGAACTGTTGCCACCGCCGTGTGCGTCGACGAGCCACAACTTTCTCATATCTCCGGCATTGTCGCGCTGGTAGAGCCATGCAATTCCGGTGGCTCCGTTATTGTTCGGGTTGCTATTGCTCCAGATCGTCCCGCCGGGATCGGGCTGGTCGTTGCCTCCGCCCGATCCAAAGGCGTTGTCCGCCGATCCCATCAACCCGTACATGGTGCTTTCGGCTCCCGGGACGTTGTTCGGCGAGACCAGGGACCGCGTCTCGAGATAGACCCACATGTCATAACTGGCACTGTCGGTCGCTTCGCTGAGGTCCACCGTCAGGTTCCCTCCGCCCGAATCATCCCAGGCGATGATGGCCGCGCCGGCGCTGGGAGGAGCGGTAATGGCGTTGGGATTGACGCCCGGCATGTCCGTGCCAGAGCCGGTGTTCGCGGCCGTGCTCACCGTCGGATCGACGAACCGTCCGCTGACGAACGAGCCCGGTAAGGTGAGCGCCGTCTCTCCGGGTGAGCCGCTCGGCGGGATGAACGCCGTGATCACCGGTTCGTTATTGGTCGCGCCCGGCGTGGCAGGCCTCATCCCGAAGTCGAGGCCGTTGTCGCCGGTGTTGCGCCCGTCAACCCATCGCTGCAGGCTGAACGCCCCTGGCAGCGTCGAGCGGTTCGCACCCCATATCCCGTCCATGGTATTGGAAGGATCGACGGCCACGGTGGTGCCCGCGCTGCGTCCGTAGATCACGGTGTCCTTGACGGTGCTGTTGGCGTCGAGCAGTTGGATCGCGTCGTGGCCGTTGGGGAACAGGTCGCCGGTGGTCGAGTCCAACTGCTGGTTCACGTTTGCGACGCCGTAGCCGCCCATGACATAGAAGCCGTGGGAGGCCAGCGTCACTGTACCCGACCCCAGGGTTCCATCCACGAAATAGTCCTGGATGCCGTCATCATTGCCGCTGGCGCCCGGACCGATGTTGCTGGACACTTGCACCTTCCAGCCGGAGATGTCCACCGCCGAGTCTCCGGCGTTGTACAACTCGATGAACTCGCCGTTGGCCACCGAGGTGTCATAGACGATCTCGTTGATCACCACGTCACCGGTGGGGTAGTTTCCGCAATTCGGATCGACCGGGATATTCGGCCCGGATGCGCAGTTCATGAACGCGGCGAGATCGGTCTCGTCGATAGCGCTGTTGCGGTCACGATCGAGGCAGTGGCACAGCGCATAGTTGTATACATGGTTCGGATCGCCGGCACCGGTGATGCATCTTTGAAGGGTGGCGAAGTCGTCCATGTCCACGTCGCCGTCGCCGTTGGCGTCGAACGCCGATGCATAGCAGGGCACAGGCGCGTCGCCCTGGAAGAGATACCCATCCGTATCGAGGTGCGCGCTGCCCAAGGTGGCCGGGTCGCCGTTGAATTCGATCTGGGCCAGTTGGGTGTCGGTCAGACCCGTAACTTCCCTGCCGAAGCGCACCTTGATGATCGACGGATTCCAGTTGGCCAGGTTGAGGATGCCGACCCAACTGATGGCAGAACTGTTGGCGAAATCCACCTCGCTGGCACCCGCGGCGAAATCAATGGTCGAACTGGCGGTCAGGCCAAGCGTGGTATAGGACATGGCATGGTCGAAGCCGCCCGGGTCCAGGACGCCGCCGTCCAGCACCAGGCTGGGGGTGTTGGCAATGGTATTGGCTGCGCCCAGCTTCAGCGTTACAGGACCGTTGACTGCGGCGGTGACCGTCGTTGATCCGGTGTAGGAGTTGGCGCCGGAAAGCACCAGGGTGCCGAGGTCGGCCACGCTCAGTGCGCTGTCGCCGCTGATCACGCCGCTGATCTCGATCACCTGCGTGGTCGAGTTTGAGGTCTCGATCATCGTCGTGCCGCTGGCCGGCAGGTTGAAGTTGCCCGTAAAGATCGTTCCGGGCGTAGTTCCCACTGCATTGCCGCCCGCCAGGTTGATCGCGTAGTTCGGGTTGGGGAAGTCGATGGTGTTGGGGATGACCACGCTGGCCGAACCGCTCCTCACCAGCGCCTGGCCGTAGCCCTGCACGGAGATGTTGCCCGTGCCGAACGAGTTGCTGTTGTTGTAGTAGGTGACCTGGCCGCCGGTCACGACTGTTCCGCCCGAGTACGAGTTGTCACCGTAAAGGGCGAGCGAACCGTACAGTTGCTGCTGGATTCCGCCCGTGCCGGTGATCGGAGCGGTAATGGTCACCGAACTGGCGCCGTAGCCAATGAGAAACCCCTGCATGCCATCGACGATATCCAACTGGCCCGAGGTGCCCGAGGCCTGGCTGATCGTCAGTGCCACAGAGGATGACGTGTGATACAAGCCGGCCATCTGTATGTCGCTACCGACGGTGACCGTGTATCTGGCGACAGTTGGATTGAATCTTGCAAAGCTACCCTGAACCCATGGGCCGGTCGCGGTGGTGCCGCCGTTCGCAGTGGCCCAGACGTTGCCATCCCAACTGTACGTCCCGCCGTTACTCGTGCCGTAACCGCCCGAGGTACCGTTGTTGTCAAACCACAGGCTCCCCGCTTGCGCTTGGCCTACAGCCAAGCCAAGGGCCACCCCGGCCGCGCACAGTACTCTCATTCGCGCGCAGCGATGAAGCAAATTAGTCACGTTCATAAATAATTCCCTCCAGCTTTTAGAATTGAAAACCCCTAGAAACAGAACTGCCCTTCCCCCTTATGCTCTTCGACGGCGGACCAAGGGCAATCCGGCCAGCGCCAACAGGCTCAGCGTGGTCGGCTCAGGAACGAGGCTGACGGACGGGTCGTAGATCTTTCCTTTGAAGTTCACGAGGAACCCCCAGTGGCTCCCCAGTTCCCCGATGCCAATCGGACGAATGTAGCTGTCGCCCAAGGCGCCCTTGGTCGCCGCCGCCGTTATGGGCGCAGCGCCGTTGACCACGAGGCTCGCTATGCCGCTCAGATTTCCGTTGCCATCCACCGCGTTGCCCTGCGTGTCGAACGTGGCCGTCACGTCGTACCAGGTGTTGGGCTGGATGGTCATGCTGACGGCAGTAACCTGGCCAGTAGGCTCGTCGGGCTGGAAGGCGAATTGCAGTTGGGCCGAGCCGCCGTTCGGCGCGATCTGCAGAGACTCGGTGCCGGCATAGTCGACGATCTTTTGAACGCCCCAATTCGTTGTAGTCCCATCCCAGTTGAACGCGACATGGTACTGGAACCCGCCGGCTTCGGCCACCACCGCATTCGAGAGCAGCACGTCACCGGCCCCCCCGTTCGTCACGATCGCACCGTTAGTCGTTACGACCGACTGCGTGCCGGCTGCGGCACCCGTCGGAACCGAATTCGACATCGATAGCGTACCATCGAAGTTGCCGGTGTGGCCGGCGCCACTCACGTCAACAATATCCGGGGCTTGATACGACGTGGGAAAACTGTACTCAAGGACAGCAGTGTTAGCCTGCACGGCCGAGACTGCCAGCAAAAGAACTGCCGTGCCAACTATGGCATAGGCGCCGCGGGTATGACGTACTTGTGTCATCTTCTCTTCCTCCTTCTTCAGTTTTTGTAAATATACAATGCGAAATGCCTCGCACACTAAAACCAAGACTATCCGCCTCTAGCCTAACTTACAAGCACAAAATCCTAAGCAAAGTGAAATCAAAACGGCGATGAACGAGTATGTAGCAATCGCGGAACACAAGGCGCAGCCGACCACCCCGTGCCGCTGGTTTGTGTTGTTTGAGCTATCCCTGAAAAACGTTAAGTGCCGACACACGCAGAGTGAGACCAGCGGTAACGTTATTGTGTCACTCTCTCACTGACGCTTGAAATCTCGCCGCCGCTGGACACCGCTGAAGACCGTCAAGGCCGCCCCCCTGCTGGACGGGCAATAGCAGCGCGGTTCGATGAAGAATCGCCAGCAAATACGCGGCATCGCGGAACACAAGACGAAGCGGCCAGTCCGTACCGCTCGTTCCTGCCATTGAGTTGCCCCTGAAAAACATCAAGCATATACACACATGCCTGAGCGAACGTGCCATCATTGGGCTGCTTTGCGGGCGTTTGCGTCGCGTGGTTGGGTCCCGTTGTCAGCTAGTAGGAGTCCTAGCGGCGTTTGGCCACCCACGGTTCGCATCGATGCGGGCGAAGCGGGATGACCAGCATTTCGCCTGTTAGTTACTATTATGCGTTATGGCTTGAAGCCGTGGTCAGATTCACCACCAAGACACAAGGCGCTAAGCCGCAAAGATGAGGCCTTGGGATCTGCCCCCTTCGCGGCGTTGCGCCTTTGCGTTATCCTCTCTTCGAAAACCTTCGCCGCTGGGAAGCTCGACACAAAACATGAAATCAGGGCACGTGATGCGAAGTTCAACAGTGTTGTTGTCTGTGTTGTTCGCGATCGGCTGCCAGGCGGCTAGTGCCGATACTGCGACTCAGCCGGCCGACGTGCGAATGGGGCCGGTGCCGCAGACGAACACCGGGTTCGTTCCGGCCACGTATGCAACACTCAGGGACTGGCAGCGACGGCGCGAGTTCCTGCGCGAACAGGTGCGCTTTGCCGCCGGCCTGATCCCCGCACCCCCACAGCCACCCATCGACGCCCACATCTTCGGCAAACTCGTCCGCGACGGCTACACCATCGAGAAGGTCTACTTCGAGAGTTTCCCCGGCTTCTACGTGACCGGCAACCTGTATCGCCCGCTCAATTCCGTCGGCCGCTGCCCTGCCGTCGCCTGTCCGCACGGCCATTGGAAGGACGGCCGGCTGCAGCAGGGCGACCGCGGCGACGTTCCTGCCCGCTGCATCACCCTCGCCCGAAACGGTGCGGTCGTGTTCGCCTACGACATGGTCGGCTACAACGACAGTGCCCGAAGCTTCAAGCATCGCGACGAGCGACTCGAGACTCCCGCCAACGCACTGTGGGGCATAGGCCACTTTGCACTGCAGACCTTCAACAGCATTCGCGTGCTTGATTTCCTGCAATCACTGCCCGACGTGGATGGCGACCGCATCGGAGTGACCGGTGCATCTGGCGGCGGCACGCAAACATTTATCCTCGCCGCCGTCGATGACCGCGTCACCGTCGATTGCCCGGTGAACATGATCTCCAGCACCATGCAGGGCGGCTGCGTATGCGAGAACGCCCCCCTGCTGCGCATTGGCACTAACAACATGGAGATCGCCGCCGTCTTCGCCCCCAAGCCGCAACTGATGATCAGTGCCAGCGGCGACTGGACCAAGCTCACACCCAAGGTCGAATTCCCTTTCGTCCGCAGCATCTACGAGCTTTACAACGCCGCCGATCACGTCGCCAACGTGCACATCGACGCCCCGCACAATTACAACAGGCAAAGCCGCGAGGCCATGTATCAGTTCTTTGGCAAGCACCTGCTGCATGGGAATCACATTCACGAAGGCAAGATTCCCGTCGAGACACCCGAAGACATGCTCGTCTTCAACGAAGCCTACGTGCCAGCCAATTTGTTGAGCCTCGAACAGATCATCGAAGCCAAGAAAGCGGAAAGCATCAAGCTGTTGGAGCCGTACGAGGCGAGCAAGGGCGTATCCTCCAAAAGCGTCGATTTGATTCGCACCTGGGCGCAGCACGCGATCGATCCGGAGCCGTACGCAGGTGTGTCGCAGTGCGCAGGCAACATCACCGACAAAGGTTCGCCTATTCAGTACGAGGCCATGCTGAATCGCAACGGCCGCCTCGTGCCAATTGTGGGCCTTATCAATAAACAGCAACCCGGCACAAACGCGGTCATCATCATCGACCCTGACGGCCGGCAATCCTTGGAAAAACACAAGGACCTCGTGCAACGCCTGCTCGCTACGCAGCATCGCGTCATCTTCGCGGAGCCCTTCTCCACTGGCCGGAACTGTCGAACCACCGGCCTCTCCGCCGAGGAGAAGAAGTTCTTCACTACCTTCAACCGCACGGATGCCGCCGAAGCCGTCTACGACCTGCTGACGGTCTTGGCGGCAGCAGACTACGACTGTCGCACCGCATTGAAGACGCCACAGACGGGCCTTGAGCCGATCGGGCTCGGCGACAACATCAACCTGCATCTGAAGGGCATTCATGAATACAGCGTGGTGGCGTTCGGCCGCATGGGCCCGATCGCGCTTCTCGCACAGGCCGTGCACCACGCCGGCATCGGCCCTCAGGTGCTCGTCGCGGATATGAACGGCTTCGGCACCAGTTCGGACGCCGCCTACGTCAACGCCCTGTTTATCCCCGGCATCCGCCGTGTCGGTGGCCTGCCCGCTATCGGCGCCGCAGCGGCAGTCGCTGCAGGTTACTCCGGCAACGGAGCAGCCCGTTTTACTCTGCATCTGCACAACACAGCCGGCAAGTTCGATACCTCCTGGCTCGACCGCATCCCGACAGCAGCCAAGGCCGACGTCCACATCTCGTCCGATATCGCAACAGCCGATCAGATTGTCTCCGTTCTTCCGTAAACGGACGCAAAGCCGCCACTGCGGCCTAAGGCCCAGCCCTAGGCAGGGCCTATCTTTTGACACGCCCCAGATTAGCCGGATTCTGCGCAGACACGGGCGGCGGTCTTCTTGTATAATTCATGGACACTTCGCGGAGAACACAAGTTAAGGCCCGTACGGAGGGAAAAGATATGGCCAGCCTGTCACCGGTTCGGATCGCAACCGTCTGCAGTTGCATCGTGCTCTTGGGCATCGCTAGTCTGGCCCCCGCGGCCGAAGTCATTGTTGATAATCTCGACCCTGGCTTCAGCGTGAGCGGCTCCTGGTCGACTACGAACAGCATCGCCAACCTCTGGGGCAGCGATTGCCGTTACGCCAGTACCTCTAGTAGCGTCACTGCCACCGCGCAATGGCAGCCCACGCTTCCTGCCGCCGGCGACTACGAGGTTTTCGTCTGGTACCCCTCCGGCAGCAGACTCGTCACCGACGCCAGCTACATCGTCTACTACAATGGCGGTTCGCATCCGGCCACAGTCGACCAGACCGTCAACGCCGGCACTTGGGTATCAGTTGGCACTTTCAACTTCGTAGCCGGCTCCACGAGCAACGGTCGCGTGGTGCTTACCAATCAATCGGGTTCGAGCCGCAAACGCGTCTACGCTGACGCGGTCCGCTTTTACAGGCCTGAACCCGCTACGCTGACCATGGCCGTCAGCCCAACAGGCGGCGGCACGACGACACCTGCCGTCGGCTCTTACTCCTACAACACGGGCGATGTGGTCAGCATCTCGGCCAGACCCAGCGCCGGTTATCGATTCGATCACTGGACGGTTTCGGCCGGCTCGAATGCAGCCAGTCCGACGTCAGCTAATACCACGGTAACGTTGGACACCTCCAAGACGGTCAC
>JBJKSL010000672.1:0-7722 GCA_046704145.1 Phycisphaerae bacterium | reverse complement strand
TTACCAGTGTTCCGCGGATGCGTGCGGGGGCGATCTCCGCGATGTACATGGGGGCTACCATCGACGAGATGCCTACGGCCAAGCCGCCCACGTAGCGGGCCGCGATCAGTTCCCAGACTACTCGGGGCAGGCCGGCCAGAATCGCGGAGACGACGTAGAGTGCGGCGGTGATGATCAGTATGCGTTTGCGGCCGAAGCGATCGCTGAGCACGCCGCCGACGGCCGCCCCGCACATGCAGCCGATGAGCAGGCTGCCGACCACGAAGCCCTGCATCCAGTCGGTGAGGGCGAAGTGGCGCTGCACGAACTCGCCCGCTCCGGCGATGATGGCGGTGTCGAAGCCGAAGAGCAGTCCGCCCACCGCGGCTACGGCGGAGACTACGAATACGTAGAGCGTGCTGCCTTGGACTAGCTCGATGGTACCCGTGGATTTGGATGCGAGTTCGCCTAGTTCCGCCATTGGCCGGCACTCCTTGGTGCGAGAGTTGGGTCTGCAAACGAGGGGCATGATAATCGAGGGGGCGTTGGTTCGCGAGGGGGAGTCTGTTCGCGAATGTACCCACGGCATGCCTGCCGTGGGCTTTGTGGGGACCTCTATCCACTATCTATCGGCGTTGCGGGGCGGTCGTTTCTCGCTGCCGTGGGCATTGGGTGGTCGTGTGGTATAATCTCGCCCTTTGCGGTTACGGGAGCGATGTACTGTGTCACAGATCCTCTACATTGCGTTGGGCGGGGCGACCGGGGCGGTCGTGCGTTACGGCATGGCTGGTTTTGTGCAGGCTCTCTTTCGCGGCCGGGTGGGCGAGGCGTTTCCTTACGGCACGATGTTCGTCAACATCACCGGCTGTCTGCTGATCGGTCTGCTGACGCCGTTTCTGCTGGAGCGCAACCCGGCAATTCGCGTGGCCATTCTGATCGGCTTCCTGGGGGCGTATACCACCTGGTCGACCTTCAGCTACGAGACGCTCCGCTTCATCAACGACGGCGACTTCCGTCACGCGTTGTTGTACGCGGTCTTCACCAACCTGGGCTGCTTCGTGGCGGTCTGGATCGGCTACCGGCTGATGCAGCACTGGCTCATCGGGGCCAGCCGGTGAAGACGAATGTAGAATGTTGAATGCAGAATGTTGAATTTAAGAGAGTATATTTCCCGCCCCTTGCGAGGCGCAAGGGTTGGGGCAGCCGGCTGATCGGGGCCAGTCGGTGAAGACGAATGTAGAATGTTGAATGTAGAATGTTGAATTCAAGAGAGCATATTCCCCACCCCTTGCGAGGCGCAAGGGATGGGGCACCCGCATAACAGAGCGTGCATCGCTGCAGGTTGCCGATTCTCGAGCGTCTACCTCGTCGGCAGGCTTGTTGCTGCCAGCCAGCGTTGCAGCCAGACTACCGTGCCGTTGTGGTCGAGCTTTTCAGCATAGAGGAAGATGACGCGCGAATTGCGGACCAGGTCGTCGGTCGCATATTGCTCGGCGGCGAGTTCGGACTTGATGCCGCGCTGCCGCAGGTGGGTCATTAAGTAGGCATTCTCCGGCGCGAGGTGGTCGGTGAAGATGCTGAACAGCCGGGCCGTCGAGCGGTGGGCGAGCCAGTCGATGAAGAAGTCGAGTTGGCCGTAGGACGAGTCGAGCAACGCCACATCGGTGAGGTGGTCTTCGAGGCCGCCCTGCTTCACGCAGAAGGCCATTACGCGGTAGGCTCCGCTGTGGCCGGCCAGCAGTACGCGGCCGAGCTTGCGAGTGCGGATCTTGCCGTCGGCGGCGAGGCGGTCGAGCACTTCGTCAGCCAGGTGCTTGAGGCCGTCCTTGTCTTCTAGTTTGCCGCAGCCGGAGTCGGCGGCGTCCTTAGGCCCCTCGGGGAAGACCATGATGACGTTCTTGCCCGACGCGACGATCCGCTCGCGCAGCTTGTACAGGGTGAGCGCGCCGCGGATGTTGTTCGAATGTCCATGCCAGTAGAACAGCAGGTCCACGCTGTCGCCGGGCTTGTATCCGCGGGGGATGAACAGGGCCACGCTGTTGTCCACGTAGTGTGGATCTCGCGGGAAGAACTTGTTGCCGTTCCTGAAGCCGTCCTTGCGGCTCTCGTGCGGGTAGGGGGCGTTGGCCATGGGGGTGATGAGCATCTCGCCAAGGTCGCTCTTGACCCAGCCGGTGTCGACTGGTGCGGTGGTCGATTGAGCTGTTGCCAGCGAAGTCAGACAGGCGGTGGCCGATAATACGGCAATGATGACGGAACGGATCATGATTTTGAATCCTCCTGAACGTTCACATTCTCGATCGTTGCGCCGTTAAGATCGAGCGAGCATTGTAACAGCCGCTACCTTCACGAGCGAACGCATCGTAATCGATCCAGATCTGCCACGGCAGGCCGGTACTCCGCGGCAGTGGTGTGCCCGTGTTTCCGGGGTTTTTGAGCGCATCCCTTCGGGATTGCGGCTAAACGGGTTGATGTGGGAGGGGAACGCTCGGGCGTGAGTACCCCAGTTGCGCTGCGCGCCCCGGGGTTTTTGGGTGGGGCCAAAGGGGTGGCGGGGAGAAAAGACTTCGTCCTGATTGCGGATGGCGGTACAATCGGGGGACGTATTGGGAAAGGCACGCATCCCTTCGGGATTGCGGCTAAACGGGGTTGCGTTCGCTGTCTTCGGAGAGGGGTTTCTTTTGGAGCGGCAATTTAATTCGATTCGATGTGGCTTGATCTGTTTTGCGTTTTGGGGCTTGGGCTGTTGCGGTCCGGTGTTCGGACAGACGCTGAGCAAGGGGCATCGCATTCTGATCGAGCGGGGGCTGCAGACGCAGGCCTTGGTGGACAAGGGGAACCTGTTTCATTTGGACACCTGTCGCGCCGCCAATTTCACGGCGGTGTACTGGATGTGGGAGCCTTACGATCCGTGGTTGGGCGATCCGCCCGGCTTCCCCTGGTGCCGGTGGATGGGAAGCGAACAGCAGACGCTGGACCTGCTGACTCAGGAGGCGGCCTATCTGCCGAGTGCGATCTCGCTGCAGTTGGGCGACGAGCAGGATTTGAACGATGCGACGGTCAGGGCCAATAATGCGGCATGGTTTGCCAGTGTTCGCGACTCGTTCCCGAACACTATTCTGTACTGCAACAGTTGGGGCGGGCAGATCTCAAACGCGAGTCTGGACGACTTCATCCGCACGTCGCAACCGGACATGCTGTCGTTCGATACCTATCCGTTCAACCCGGGTACTCCGATTGGCGGCAGTCCGACCAATCTTTACGGTGAACTGCAGCGTTATCGCAAATGGGGCTTGACCTTCGATCTGCCCTGCGCGCTGTATACGCAGACCTTTCACGATTACCGGACTCGCGACGATTCGGAATCGGAGATGCGGTTGAACTACTTCGCGGGCCTGGCCTTCGGGTTCACGCATTTTGCATGCTTCACGTACAACACGGGGGCGACCTCGTTGTTCAACGGTCCGGGCGACACCAATCCGAAGCCGGCGTACTACCAGTTGGGGGAGATCAACAGCAGGATTCGCAAGCTGGGGCCGGCTCTCACGCGGTTGCGCAGTGCGGACGTGCGTTTCATCAACGGCAAGCACATCGATCCGTCCAGCGGAGCCACGGTCAGCAATACTACGCCGGTGGACGTGCTCAATTGGCAGTTCGCGGTCAACGATCCGTGGCTGCGCGGGTGGGTGGTGACCAACCTGGGCAGCAAGAATGACGGTCTTCCAGGCGACCTGGTGCTCTCGTGGTTCAAGCCGCTGGACGAGTCTTTCGACGGGCCGGACTTTACCGACGAGATCTACATGATGGTGACCAACGGGTTGACGGACTCGGCCGGTTCGGCTGCTGACTGCCGGCAGAACATCAAGTTGAACTTCCTGTTCGGGACGAGCGGCATCACCAGCGTGCAGCGGCTGCGGCAGGATACCGGCCAGTTGGAAGTGATCGATCTGCCGGTGCTGCCCAACACCGGCGGTCGGCGGCAGTTGAGCCTCGATTATGACGGCGGCACCGCTGAGTTGTTCAAATTCAATACGGGTGCGCCGTTCATCGGTGCGCCCTCAACGGTTAGTACGATCGCGCCTGTTCAAGGTCGGCGGGGCGAGACGGTGAGCGGCGTAGCCATCACGGGCAGCAACTTTGTGTCAGGGCTTACGCAGGTCCGGTTGAAACGAGCCGGGCAGACGGACATCGTGGCTGACAACGTTGCAGTGACTGGTGTCGATAGTCTGACATGTGATTTCACTCTGCCGGGCGACGCAGAGCCGGGCCTGTGGGACGTCGAGGTCACCACGTTCTCGAGCGGCACGCTTGCTGAGGGCTTTGGTGTAGTACCATTGAGGCAGGATCTGGACGGGGACAACGACGTGGACGACGACGATGTTTCCACCTGGTTCGCTTGTCTGGGGGGAGCGGACGCGGCGTATGCAGCAAGCTGTTCGCTTCCGGTGGCGGAAGACGGTACGGTCGCCGCGGATTTTGACAAGGACCACGACGTGGATCAGTCCGACTTCGGGGTGCTGCAGAGATGTCTCAGTGGGGAGGGCACTGCGCCGGATCTGCGGTGCGCGAATCGATAGGCGCAGGTACCTCTTGGGGATTCATTACCCACGGGTTGCGCTACGGGCTTTGCCCTTCGCTGAACCCGTGGCTTTTCCACACTCGAGCTGAATAGCTATTTAGCGGTGCTCGTCGTGGAAGCCTTTGTGTAGCTGGGGCTCACGATAGCCGTAGATGGGTTCCTCATTCCAGAGTCCCGGGCCGGTGGGGGATGGGCAAGGCTGAGCCTGGTAAGCCGGCGCGAGATACCTGTAACGGCGCGCGTAGTAGCGGTCGGGGTAAGTGTAATAATATTGGCTCGGGTGGCCGCGGAGGATGTAGTACTCCGTGGGGTAGTAATCGTACGGAGCCGCCGCAGCAACGTTGCGGTGGCTCCGTTCGATGTAGAAGTAGTGGTGTGGCGACTGCGTGAATCGCATCCCTTGGGGGGAGTCACATTCACGGAAGCTGGAGGCTACGTGGTCGGTCGAGCAGCATGAAGTCAGCAGCAGACCCGTTCCCAACAGCATTGGCCCGAAAACAGCGGCTACCGGCGTGTGTCTCATGGCGTTGCTCCTACCGGCGGCGAGCGCTGCCGGTCACAAATGAGCCCGTGACCGGCGCATCTTACGGGATTTGCCTTTTTATGTGTAGCGGTGAACTGGTCACATCCCTGAGGTTTGCGAGCAATTTCTTACGCTACACAACGCTACACGAAAACTTCACCTGCTCTGAACGGGCGCTCACTTCATGGGAAGGCTGCCCATTTCCTGGGGGATGGTCCAGGAGAGCCGCGGTCCACGGTAGTAGAGAGCCGGGCCGCCACCGGCCTGCTGCGGAGGCACGTATCCGTAAACACCGGGCGGCGGGAGAGTCGGCTCCTGGCCGAACCTGTACGGGTAGTCGTAGTGATCGAGGAAGTAGGAATACTTGCCGTTGGGGCCGGTGAAAACGTACGTAAACGCGCCGGTCTGGTAGTGGAGGTTGGCCGGGCCGCGTCCGACGCTGATCGGCGGGACTTCGGTCGCGGGGCGCATCGGCTGGATGCGTACGAAGGCCTGTCCCTGAGTTGGGGCGGGTTGTCCCTGATACGGGACTTCTCGTACGGTCACGCCGGCCTCATTGTTTGTCTGCTGGCCCCGATCTGCTTTCGACCAGGTGCTGGATTGTCCGCTTTCGCTGTTCTTGCTGGCGGCCTGTGCCGCGGGGGCGAAGCCGATGGCGATGGCGAGCGCTGCCACCGATAGGACGGTTTTGAAACGCATGTGAACCTCTCTTTCCGTTACGCTCCGCACCCATGCGGAGACGGAAAAAGATAGAGCGGTTCACCCGGGCAGCGTTATGAGCGTTTACTGGATTATGTCGCCGGTTTTTCGCCCGGGCGAAGAGCCGACGGCGTTGTGTCGTCTTGCCTGATACGCATTGGAGTAGTTGTGTGCGCGCAGCGGCGTGCCCCCGCCAGTTCCCTGGGGCGGGGGTTGGTCGCCGTGGCGGAGAGAAGTGCATCCCTGCGGGATGGCGGCTAAACGGGGCAGCGCCGTGCGCCTATGCAAGCGTCGGAGTTATGTCGCTCGACCGGTGGCGCCACGCACATCCGCCCAGTTATTTGCTCGCACGGTGATAGATAAACGGGTTGTGGGTGTTATCTGCCGGGGGCACGTAGCCGAGCACTTCTGCCGGTCGACTGGTTGTGGTGCGAACGGGGCTGGGCGATTCGTAGCCGTAGTGAGCGGCGAAGTAGTCGTAGTGGGTGTCCGGATTGCGCAGCGTGTAGGTGTATTCGCCTTCAGGCCGCGTGGTGACAGAGGCTGCCGAAGGTTGCTGGTAGGGCACGACGCGTACGGCGGAGATGCTTTTGCGTGGGGGCGTTGCGGAGACTCTCCAGTTGTTGCCGTGCCAGAAAGAAGCGCGATCCGAACTCGCGTTGGGGGTGACTTTGGCGGGCTTGGCGGTTTTTGCGGGATCGTCCTTGGTTTTGTCCGCGGCGAGCAGGATGGGGGACAGCCCGAATGAGGCGGCAAGGGCCAGCACTGCGATCAGCTTGGTGTTCATATGTTCCTCCCGTTTCATGTGAAGCCTTTAGGGGGACATGGAAGCGTCTGGGGCGGGCTGGAAGCTTGGCCATGTCACCCTACTGTTCCCCGCAACAAAAACGGAGATGGAAAAAGGTAGGTGGCCGTAGGGATGCCCAGCCATCCGAGAAAACACCATTCTCCTACCGGAGCAGACCAGAGCGGTTCGTGAGTTCTCAGCCGAAGCCAAGTGCCGACCGTAGACCAGACGAAAATCCGCGCGGCCATGACCCCCGGACTTAGCGACCGAGGATCAGGGCTTGGCAGCTTTGCGGGTGTGGGATTATGATGCCGCATGTCACGGGCTCAGGGCGCCCGCAATTCATACGGATCTGCTTTCAGCAGCGGACTAGGGAGAGTTCACATGCCCCACGATCACGGTTCGGGACACGGATGTTCATGCTGTTCATCAGGTTTGGAGGCGGCATTAGCAGCTGCCCAGCGGATGGGCGTGTCGCGGCGTCATCTGCTTCTCGGTGCAGGCACTGCTGCCATCAGCAGTTGGGCGGCAACGAGTGCGATGGCTCAGGCGCCCAAGACTGCCGCCGCGTCGAAGAAGCCGGCGTTTGTGCCGGCGGACGAGTTGGTTGTGCAGCCGGTGCTGACTTACAGCCTGCCCAAGCGTCGGGAGCAGACCTCGTGGCGCGGATGGGGTGGCATTCAGACGGAAGCGCATGTGGTGGAGGAAGTTCGGCGGATCGAACTGGAGTTGAAGACGGTTGTGAAGGCCAGTGGGTTGGCGTTGAAGGTGCTGCCCGTGGTCAAGGTGCAGAGCGGGGAGGATGCCGGGCAGGCGGCCAAGCTGCCTTGCGATGTGCGGCTGATCTACGCGGCCGGAGGCGGCCAGGATGCGCTGGAAACGCTGGTTGTGAAGGATCGGCCGAACGTGGTCTTTTTGCGGCACCGCTCGGGCCCGGTCTCGCTGTGGTACGAGATTCTGCATCCGCGCTTTATGCGCAAAACAACCGACCAGTATGCGGACACGGGCATCGATGTGAATGACGTGGTGGTGGACGAGTACAGCGACCTGGTCTGGCGGTTGCGTGGTTTATTGGCGCTGCGTAAGACGCTGGGCACGCGGATTGTGGCCCTGGGCGGGGCCATGGGCTGGGGAGCTGGCGGCAAGTTGGCGCCG
>JBJKSL010000671.1:0-7030 GCA_046704145.1 Phycisphaerae bacterium | reverse complement strand
CACAAGTGCCCCGACGAATACCGCCGCGCATGCGCCCGCAATGGACTCTTGGGTCAGCTCGATGTGGTCAGCTTTCACACCTATCGCCGGGCGGACACACTCGAAAAGATGGTCCAGGGCTACCGCGCATGGCTCAAGCACTTCAAGAAAGAGTCGATGCCTCTTTGGATCACCGAGTCCGGTCGCCCCTGGAAGAGCGGCCAACCACGACCGCCTCTCGCTGAAGACTCCGACAGCGCTCTCGACATCACCATGAAAGGGATCGAGGCCCGAGCATGCGGAGTCGCCGCCTACTTCCCCTTCGTGTGCGTTGCTTACCTGGAAAACGGCATGCAGTTCGGAATGATGGCCGCGGACCTGTCGCCCCTTCGCTCGATGGCCGCCTACGCACAAGCCATCACTGCACTGAGCGACCAGCCCTACCGCGGGGATCTGACCGGACTCGACCCCCAGATCAAACGCGCGCGGGTCTTTGGCAATGACGACCAGTCGGTAATCGTTCTATACACCGACCAAGTCAAGCCCGACGCCGCGGTCCAACTGGACATTCCCGCCACTCGCATCGAAGGCATCGACGGCCGAGCCCTGTCATCTGCAAACGCTGGCGCGATTCCCATCCCCGATGGAATCTCCTATGTGTGGGTCGCATCCTCGCGCATCGCAGATCGGCTGCGCACCGACACCGTGGCCGCCCGTTTGAGCCGCGCCGCGCATCAGCCGCCTCCTCGACGCCAACGCCCGTCGCCGATCGTGCTGCAGCACATCTTCGATCCGCAGCAGGTCTCCGCGAGCAACCTCGGATATACCATCTCGCCGCAAAAAGCCGCGAAATACAGCCTGAAACTGAGGGTTTGGAATCTGAGCGACCAACCACAACATGCCACGCTGGCTATCGCGATGCTGGCTCCGGAAAGAAAGCCGCTGGGTAAAGACACTCGCACGCTCGAAGTGCCCCCGACGGCGTTCGCGGACACCGTCTGGACGCTGGATCTCCATCAACTCGCCAGCGATCGAGGCACCTGCACGCTGCAAGTCACCGCCAAATCCGATGACAAGCGGGCAAACTGCAGGCTCGCTGTAGATCTGAAGATAGAAGAGAAGCCGGCCGCCTCACAACCATGATGGCGTCCGCAAGGGAATTGTGCGTCACCGCCGCGGCGGGCACGAGTTTCAAATGTAATCGGTATCACACCAAGGCCGGTTCGGGCGATGGCTCTGTTGTGACCGGCTCGCCGATCACGATCAACTCAGTTTGCCGTTGGCCAGCAGGACCACGAGCCACCAACTGGTCCAGCAAGTCCACCACGCGAGCAATCTGAGGCTTGGTGATCGCCGCATTCGCCCCCACCGCTTTGCACTTCTTGAGATTGTCCTCGCTCACCAGTGAACTGAACACTACCACCGGCAGCAACTTCAACTGCGGATGCTCCTTGATCCGCCGACACAGGTGCAGCCCGTCCATCTGTGGCATCTCGATATCGGTGATTACCAACGTGAACTGCTTGGCAGCAGCATCCTGGATCGTGCCCTGCAGCGTCTGCCATGCTTGCTGCCCGTTCGAAGTCGCGACCACCGACTGATAGCCCGCCTCGCGAAGCACCGACATGATCCCCGCACGCACCGTGGCCGAGTCCTCCGCCAGCAGAACGTGCTCGCCGGATCGATCCACATCACCCGATCTGGCCACCCCTTCCAGATTTCCCACCGCAGTCTTGCTGCCGCCCACGTCGAAGGCGATCTTCTCAAAATCGACCATCAGCACCAGGCCGCTCTCGATCTCGCAAATCGAATTGATCACCCCTCCCGTGCTGCTCTCCTGCACCGCGGGCATGGGCTTGATGTGCTCCCAGCCCAGCCGATAGATGCGATCCACCGTGTCCACCAGGAACCCCACGCGAATCTCGTTGAACTCCATCAGGATCACGCTGCGCTGCTCGGCCTGTGAAGGCTGACCCGGCCTAAAGTAAAGCTGCAGATCAACCAGCGAAATAATGTCGTCCCGCAGCTTGAAAACCCCCACCACTGCCGGATGCGTCTGCGGCACACGCACAACACGTACCTGACCGATCACCTCACGAACCTTGGCCACGTTCACGCCGTAGCGAGTCTTGCCCAGGCCAAAGACCAGTACCTCCAGTTCATTGGTCCCGGCTTCCAGCAAAACCCCTTGCCGATTCGTTTCAGCCGTATGCGTGCTCATCGAACACTCCTTGTCGGCCCGTCGCAGCGCCCAGTCACTATCCGCAAAAGACAAACACTCACGCCGCCGCGCGCAAAGGACGCGAATGCGTATCAATCGGCCAATTGCCATGCGAGATGAAGTAGCCGCCGGGGGCCAGCTCTATAAAGTGAAAACACCGGGCGCCCGGTGAGGCACGCCCGGTGTTTTCCGGAGGGGAAAAGCACCGTGCTAACGCTTTCGCGATTGTTCTCGACCCAAACCAGCCGAGCTCATGCTCGCCGGTTTCGTTGAGGGCGGGATACTATCAGAAGCCCCAAATGAATTCAAGCGATTAGCGACGTATATTGGTCCCCTTTACGCCCTATTTTGCAGAATGGCGTAAACCCGTCGCTTTCACGCCAAACCAGATCGGCAGTTTTTGCGCACGCGCAAAAACTGCGCGTACTTCCTGTGCTCCTACGCACCGTTCGAGCACCTGCAACGGGTGTGACCGGTGTCTTTGGCATCGTAGCCCAGCCGCCCTCGGCTGGGGATTTCGGCTTTGAAAGACACTGCCGAGGGTGGCTGTGCCACGAAAAACCGCGCGAGGCCCCAAAGCTGGCCACCTTGGCCAACCGCCGCACGGTATCAATGAAGCCGTCTGCCTCCCTTGGCCGATAAACCAAGCAAGACCGATAAGTACGGCCGACTCTGCCGGTACGTCCACTACTAAGTCGGCACGCTCCTTGTGTGGGACCAGCATCTTGCTCTGGTGTGGGACCGGCATCTTGTTCTGGTGTGGTACTGGCATCCTGCTCTTGTGTGGGACCGGCATCTTGCTCTGGTGTGGGACCGGCATCCTGCTCTTGTGTGGGACCGGCATCTTGCCGGTCAATTCGATGATAGGGCCACGCGGATAGACGACCCCCTACAACGAGGCACACTGCTTGATCGACAAAATCGTCATCTTGCCCGAACTGCTCGACCGCATCGCCACTGCGCGCGCCGCCGGCCGGACTATCGTCCACTGCCACGGCTGCTTCGACATCGTACACCCTGGCCACGTGCGATATCTCGAATTCGCTCGCAGCCAGGGCGACCTGCTCGTCGTATCTCTCACCGGCGACTCGCAGATCACCAAGGGCGATCAGCGCCCCTATATCCCGGAGGAACTGCGAGCCGAGAACCTCGCCGCCCTCGAAGCCGTCGACCTTGTCTACATCGACCCCCATCCCACGGCTCGCCAACTGCTCGAAGAACTCAAGCCCGATGTGTACGTAAAGGGCCGCGAGTACGAATTCAGTACCGACCCCGGCTTCGTCGCCGAACGCGAAATCGTTACCCGCAACGGCGGCCGCGTACTCTTCAGCAGTGGCGATGTCGTCTTCAGTTCCACTCGGCTGATCGAGATCCTCGGCCAGAATCCCGACCTGCAGGCCGAACGCATGGTCATGATCTGCCGACGCCACGGCATAAACCGCGAGTCCGTCCGACAGACCATCGGAAGCTTCGCCGGCTTGCGCGTGCTCGTGGTCGGCGACGTGATTCTCGATCGATACGTTCTATGCGACGCCGCCAGCCTGGCTAGCGAAGCCCCCATGATGTCGCTCACTCGCCTGGAGGAACGTGC
The DNA here is from genome assembly GCA_046704145.1 of Phycisphaerae bacterium. Taxonomy (GTDB): domain Bacteria; phylum Planctomycetota; class Phycisphaerae; order UBA1845; family PWPN01; genus JACQVT01. Next base: position 3,239 of record JBJKSL010000671.1, on the reverse strand, counting down.
CTACGTAGGCGGGGCCGGCATCGTCGCCAGACACCTGGCCAACCTCGGCGCCGAAACCTACCTGCTCAGCACCATCGGCACAGACGAAGCCTCCTGCACTGCACAACAAGTACTCGAAAACGACTCCATCCGTTGCGAGTTGCTTCCCTGCCGCGACCGCTTGCCGGAAAAAACACGCTTTCTGGTGGACACCACCAAGGTTATGCGGCTGGAGGACGGCGGGTCTGCCCCGCTCGACTCTGCCGCTGAATGCCGCGCCGCCACCTGGGCCGCGTCGCTCCCTGCCAACCTGGACGCCATGATCTTCTGTGATTTCGGCTACGGCACCATCACTGCGCGCCTCGTCGCCGCCCTGCGCAAGGCCTTGGCAACGCAGCCGCGCATCGTGACCGCCGACATCAGCGGCCCGCGCGGCAACCTTCTGCAGTTCACTAACACCACCGCCCTGTGCCCCACCGAGCGCGAACTCCGCAGCGTGCTGCACGACTTCGAGAGCGGCCTATCCAATGTGGCCTGGAAAGCCATGAACCAGACGCGCTCGGCACACATGATCGTGACCATGGGCAGCAAAGGCTTGGTCGTCTTCGACCGGCAGTCGCAGACCGCCTCCGACCCGCGCTGGCGAAGCCGTCTGCACAGCGAGTATCTGCCTACTCTCGCCGAGCGCGTGGTCGATCCGCTTGGCGCTGGCGATGCCCTCCTGGCAGCCATGACGCTTTCGATGGCCGCCGGCTCAGGCCTCATGCAGGCCGCCTATCTAGGCGCTGCCGCAGCCGCCATCGAGGTCGGCCGACTCGGTAATGTGCCCGTGGACGCCGGCTCACTGCATCGCTGGCTGGCCGGCAGACTGGAACTCAGCGCCCCCGACCGCCGAGCCCCTGCATCATCGCGCATAGCACCGCAATGTGACGTGAAACCGGCCTTGCCATCAGGCTGACAGGAGATTTGTTTCTTTCGACTAACAGTGATAAATCATAGGCTCTTTCTGTTTTCTTTCTGGCTGATAGCTAACAGCTGATAGCTCATAGCTTTCTTATGCTCCACGCCCCCATCAGCATGTACGTACCCGCTCGTAACGCCGAGCGCACCCTCGCCGAGTGCATCGAATCTATCCGCACCCAGACACGCCCGCCCGACGAGCTCTTCATCATCGCCGACACGCGCAGCAGCGATCGAACCGTCGAACTCGCCCGCAGCCTGAACGTGACTACCATCGAGCAGACCGGCCACACCCTCGGCTCAGCCCGTAACCAGGCCATCCAACACGCAAGCCACCGCTGGCTGGCCTCCTGCGATAGCGACGTCTTTCTCGAACGCGAGTGGCTCGCCAATCTCACTGCACGCCGAACCAGCGGCGCCGTCGGCATCGGCGGACGCACACTGGAAAACCCCCGCACCCCTTTCGACGAATGGCGAGCCATACAAATGCCGCACCACTGGGGCGAGCACCCTCTGCGTAATCCATTTATGCTCGTCAGCGAAGTGCTTTTCGATCGCCAGGCCCTGCTGAACGTCGGCGGATACCGCAGCGATCTGAATTACTACGAAGATAGCGACCTTTGCCAACGCCTGCGCGACGCCGGTTACGACCTGCTCTACGAACCTGCGGCCGTCGCACATCACCAGCGCTCAGACACTCTGCTGAGCGTGCTGCGCCTTCGCTGGGTCTACTCCGAGTATCGCCAGCGGCATCTGCTCGACCGCTACGCCGACCTGCCGCGCAAACTAGCCGCCAACCGCGAGTACGCCCTCAACACGCTGGCCCGCCTGCTCGCCCGTGGACGCGCAGACCTCAGCTATACCTCGTTCCTGCTGTTCTTTCACCATGCGGTCATGGACTTGCGCTCGCTGCATTCACGCCGCCCCCTGCTGACCCCCGAGCAGTGCGCTGCAGATGAAGCCGCTCTTCTGCAAGCCGCAACCGAACTCCTGAACCGTTACTCGCCCTGCCTGGCCGACGCAGTGCAACACTCACTGGCCGGCTTGTTCGACCAGCCGACCGCGAGCGTGTCTCACTCGGCCTCTCAGACAAGAATTGGTCACGCGATCCCCGTTTGGCCGCAGTTCATCCAGCGCATGCAGACCGCCATCGACAGCTTCTGCTGCGGGTTGCCGGCATCCGTGTTGACCGTTATCGAAGACTCCAGCCGCCATCTTTGCGAAGGACAGCCAAAGACTGACGTCCGCACCTGGAATGCGCCTGACGCCGAGACGCTGCGACAAGAACTTGCCGACCGACCGCTGCAGCCGTTCGCCGATGACTCGCTCCGACGCGAGCTCCTGCAGCAGTGGCCCGAGGTCACTTCCATCAGGATCCAAGGCCCAGCCGAAGCAACTGAAAGAGCCGCCCTTGAAATGATCGCTGAGAACTCACCAGAAGTGGCGACCGCCCTTGCCGCCCTGCACCTGGAATGTCGCCCCGATCCCACTGCCGTCTTCGTTGAAGTGCCCGCTTCGTGCCGCTGCCTGCTCGCCTGCTACCAGCCGCCCCAGCAGTTCATCCCCGGCTTGGACATCCCCTCCGCCAGCGACCTGGCCAGCGCCGCTGCCGCCGCCGGCTGGTCCATCGACCGCTTCGACACCCTCATCGGCCGAACCCGCCTCATGCTTTCCAGATGACCGCTCTTGCTCGATTACCGACCGCTCTCGAAAGCAAGAGCAGATACCGACTTTTCACCACAAAGTGACCAAGACACAAAGACGATGGGAACCGTCTTCTTTGTGTCTTGGTGGTTCAACAAAAAAGGTTGCCAACCTCCGTGCCGAAGGCTGGCAACCCTGAATAGTCAATCACCTGAGGCACGTACGCCGCCGCGCAAAACAGGACACGAACGTGTCTTACATCCCGCGGGCGGATATACTCGAACCTTCAAAGGCCTTCTCTTCTTCCTCGCCCTGGACGATGATGGTCGGCTTGATCAGGATCAACAGCACCGACTCGTCCTTGACCTGCGAGCGGTTCGTGAACGCACGCTTCAGGATCGGAATCTTGCTGACCAGCGGCACGCCGGCCTCAACCATCGTCTCGCCCGCCTGCTTCAAACCACCCAGCAACACCCAGCCGCGATCCGGCACATTCACGCTCGTCCGCAGCATGGTGACGTCCTGCTCGGGCAACTGCAGCGGACCCGTGGCCCCCTGGAACACCGAGAACCTCACGTCCGTAACCATCGGTCGGACGGTCAACGTCACGTAGCGGCGGTCCGCCGAAACTGTCGGCGTCACGTCCAGTGTACGCC
>JBJKSL010000670.1:0-8589 GCA_046704145.1 Phycisphaerae bacterium | reverse complement strand
ACCCAGGACGGCTACGACCTGGAGATTACCGCAGCGGTTTCGGAGGCGGTGACCATACCCGTGGTGGCATCGGGGGGGGCAGGGTGTCCAGCCCACTTGGCCGACGCAGTGACGCTCGGCAAGGCCGACGCTGCCCTGGCTGCCAGTATTTTCCACTTTGGGACGTACTCCATACGTGAAACCAAGGAGTACATGGCCGGACGGGGTATTCCGGTACGGTTATAAGTGCGGGTGGCGGCGCGTCTGTATGATCGGGATGTGACGCCCAGGCGGGGCGGTTGTCGCCAGACGAAAGAGATCGGCGGTTCGTAACTCCGCCGCTTGTAGAAGAGGAGCAAGGCGTATGTCGTCAGGTCCAGTCAAGTCCAACGGAAACGATGAGCCGCTGGATATACCGGCCGCAGAAGAAAACGGCGATAGCAACGAAAACGGCGCATCGCCAGGGGGAAAGCCCGTAGCGGAAGCGGCGACACCCAAGAAAGAGCCGAAGATCCATCGCTACCTCAAATACATCTGCAAGCTGAAAGCTTCGGACTTGCACTTCAAATCCGGCGCTCGCGTGCACATCCGGCACAAGGGTGACCTCAAGCCCGTCAACGAGCCGCCGCTAACGCCCAAGCAGGTGGAGGACATCTGGTTCGAGATCATGAACGATCACCAGAAGAAGCAGTTGGCCACCTCGGGTGCGTCCGACTTTGCCTATCAGTTGGGCGAGGGCGACCGTTTCCGCGTGAACATCTTCCGTCAGCGCGGCGTGCTCAGCGTGGCCGCTCGTCGCGTGAATGCTGAGATCCTCGACTTCACTCAACTGCATCTGCCCGAGTCGATGTACAAGATCACCCAGTTCCACCAGGGCCTCGTGCTGCTGGCGGGCATCACCGGGTCGGGCAAGTCGACCACCATCGCAGCGGCACTCGACTACATCAACGAAACTCGCGCCTGCCACATCGTGACCATCGAAGACCCCATCGAATACCTCTTCCGTGACAAGAAGTCGCTGGTCAACCAACGCGAGGTTCACGTCGACGTGTTGGACTTCCAGGCCGCTCTGAAATACCTCATGCGGCAGGACCCGGACGTGGTGCTGGTCGGCGAAATGCGCGACGAAGAGACGTTTATGGCCGCTCTGAACGCGGCTGAAACCGGCCACCTGGTGCTGGGGACCATCCACGCTTCGGGTGCCGCCCAGACCATCGGCCGCGTGCTCGACCTTATCGACGAGGGTTCGCGCGAACTGGTCCGTCAGACCATGGTGTTCAACCTGCAGGCCATCATCTGCCAGAAGCTCCTGCCGAGCATCAAGAAGGGCTGCTATCGCGTGCCGGCGGTGGAGATCATGTTCGCCAACTCGACCATTCGAAAGCTGATCGACGAGAAACGCGACGATGAGATTCCCAAGGTCATCCGGGCTTGCGAGGCCGAGGGCATGATGGACATGAACTCGTGCCTCAAGCGGCTGGTGGACGAGGAGTACATCGAGACGGATGTGGCCTATGCGGCCTCGCCCAACCCGCAGGAACTCAAGATGCGGTTGAAGGGCATCTCCTCCGGCGGCGGCGGAATTCTGGGATAGCGGGGGATGCGGTCCAGTCGAGACAGTTGTTCGCTCCCCCGGACTGCGGTTATCATCAGCTTGGATTTCCCCTGGGGCGGCTTGCGGGCCCAACTGCCGGGCCTGGAGTCAGTCCCCTGTTGCCACAGAGCTCTTCGGCCGGCAAGGACGCCGGCCCGCCAGTAGAGTCGGCCTGAATGCGCCGACCACAAAACCTGACGGTGAAAGAGGCACGCACGTTGCGTGCATCTGCCAGAGGCCTGCACTTGAGGTGGCAGCCCTCGTTGCGGCCAGCCCGAAGTAGGTCATTCCCGATCGCGCCGGCGTTGTGGACGGCGCCTAGCGGTCAGCTTGCGATTGGCGGAGTCTTCATGGACTGCACCGAACAGAATCGGAAACAGGTATCGTCTCAATACTGTTCGGCGGCGGGTAGCGCCGCGCTGCACCCCGGCGGCGCGATACCGCGGCTTAGCCGGCGCGGAGTGAGCAGCCTCGCACTGCTGTGGGCCGTGTTGGCCCCCGCGAGCGGCGCTTTTGCGGCCGGCCCGGTGGCCGAACTCACGCCCGGCGGCTACGTGGGCCTCGGGCGGGTGATTCTGATCTTCGTGGCGATGTTGCCCTGGCTGCTGTTCTGCCAATGGTTGGACCAGGACCTGGCCACCAGGATGCGGAAGTTCAACCGCGAAATGTGGAACGGCATCGTGCTGGGCGGCGGCATCGTGGGGCTTTTCATCTGGCTGTTTCTGCCGTGGAAGACCCCGGGACTCTTTGCCGCGGGCTTCGGCCTGTGGTTCGTGGTGACGGTGGGAGCCTGCGGATCGTATGTGTTCATGCGCAACGGCACGGTTGGCCCCGACAATCGGGTATTCACGCCCACTCATATCAAGGCCTGGTTCGCAGGTCTGGGCGGCAAGAAGAAAAAGGACTCCGGGCCCTCGCTGGCCTTCGAGCGGGTCAAGATCACCGGAGCCGACAAAAAGAAAGTCACGGTCCCGCAGAATGACGATGAACTGGCCGGTTACGAGGCTGCTCAGAACCTGCTGTTCGACGCCCTTTGGCGGCGGGCTACGGACGTCGAAATGCTGCTGGCCGGCGACCAGGCGCGGTTGGTCCATCGGATCGACGGCGTAGCGACCCCTCGCCACGAGTTGCTCACCCGTGAGGCGGCCGAGCAGGCCATGATCTTCCTCAAACGCGTGGCCGGCCTGGTCGTCGAAGAGAAGCGCAAGCCTCAGAAGGGCACCATTTCCGGCGTGATTTTGGGCGGAACCGGCGGTGACAGCAAGATAGAGGTCACCACCAGCGGCACGACTCAGCAGGAAAGACTCGCCCTGAAGATCGTCGGCGACGAGAACCGGCTGCGCATCGCCGATCTGGGCCTGACTCAGAAACAACGCGAAACCTTCGACGGCTTTGTAGGCACTTCCGGCGGCCTGATCCTGGTGAGCGGTCCGCGAGGCAGCGGCATCACCAGTACGCTCTACGCCGCCCTGCGTTGTCACGACGCGTTCATGCAGAACATCCTCACCATCGAGCAGTCGCTCATGATGGATCTGGAGAACATCACCCAGCACACCTACGACTCGACCAAGCACGAGGGCAGTTACGCCCGCCAGTTGCAGACCGTGCTGCGCCGCGAACCCGACGTGGTCATGATCAGCGACTGCATGGATCGCGAGACGGCTCACCTGGCGGTAACCGCCGCCCGTTCCGGAAAGAGGATTTACATGGGCGTGCAGGCCAAGGACAGCTTCGACGCCCTCAAACGCGTGCTGAGCCTGGCCGGCGATACCGACGCCGTGGCCGAGGCGCTCTTGGGCGTGACTTCGCAACGGCTGTTGCGCAAGTTGTGTGTGGCCTGCCGAATTGCCTACAAGCCCGACCCCAACGTGCTCAAGAAGGCCAACCTGCCCACGGACAAGATTGAGTATTTCTACCGCATGCCGCGCGCGGAAGAGTGCGTGGATGAGAAAGGTAACCCCCGGGTTTGCCCCAACTGCCAGGGCAGCGGGCATTTTGGTCGCACCGGCATTTTCGAGGTGCTGGCCATGAACGATGCCATTCGCGAGCAGATCCGGGCCGGCCAGCCGGTCAACGCCATTCGGGCCACCGCACGCAAGTCGGGCATGCTGTACCTGCAGGAGATCGGCGTTCAGAAGGTCATCGAAGGGGTTACCAGCATGGCCGAGATGCTCCGGGTCATCCGCGACGAAGAGGCCAAGCCCGGGCAGTGACGCAGAGAAGTTGTCAGCTATGAGCTGTGAGGCTGAACTCAAAGCTCACGGCTCAAAGCTCATAGCTCGCATGGGAGTCTGACATGTGGTTCTCGCTATTCTCATCGGTCCTGGTCCTGGCGGTCACCTTCTACCAGGGGCTGCTTGGACTGTTTACCTCGGCCATCAACTGCATGCTGACCATTCTGGCGGCGGCGTTGGCCTTCGGCTTCTATGAGGACCTGTATTATGGCGGGCCTTATCCGCTGATCGAGCATCAGCCCGAGCAGGGGCGGGCCATCGCATTGATGGCCATCTTCATCATCTCGCTGATCGTCATGCGACTGATCGTGGATCTGCTCATAAAAGAAAACATGAAGTTCCCGGTCTACATCGACCGCATCGGCGGCGGGATATTGGGTTTCGTTACTGCCATGCTCACCATTGGCATGCTCTGCATCGGCATCGAGATGCTGCCCTTCTCGCATGAGTTCCTCGGCTTCAGCCGATACAACATGTACGAGCGCGAAACCGGCAAACCGGTGGTGCTGATACCGCGCGACGAGAAGAAGGGCACCGATGCGGATGCCCTGGCCGAACTGGATCTCTCCACCGTCAAGCTGGTGCGTCAAAGGTTGTGGGTGAGTCCGGATTCGTTCACAGTCGGCCTGGCCTCATTTCTGTCGGATAACGCTTTGACCGGGACCAACAGCCTGAGCAAGGTCTCGCCCGATCTGCTGGACGAGTTGTTCTGGATGCATTTCGCACCCCAGGGCCAGAACACATCCGTGGCTCGCAAGCCCGATGCAATCACCGTGGAAGCATGCTGGGTTCTGAAGGATGACTTGTACGTGCCCGAGAAGAGCAAGTCGGGCGATAGCGACAAGAAAATCAAGCTGAACGCCCCCAAGGATGACTACCAGTTGCCGGATGGGTACAGGTGGCTGGTGGTGCGGGCCAAGCTGAGCAAAGACGCCACCGACGACGGGATTTCCTACCGGTTCACCACCGGGCAGGTGCGGCTCGTCACCAGGAGCAAGAGCGGCGCAGCGCACGATTATCATCTGGTTGGGATCGATGCGTTGCCCGAGTCACTCAGCGATGTGCCGGCCAAGATCAAGACGCTGTACTATCGGCTGACGCCGGGCCAGACTATCGCCCGCAAGTCCGGCCGCTTTGACTTCGTCTTCCAGGTGCCGGAAGAGGAAGATCCTTCCCTGATCGTGTTCCGCGTCAACGCTCGCGCGGAAGTTCGAGGGGTCAGCAAGGAGGAGCCCGGTCCGCTCTCCGCCTCGCCCAAAAACGCCAGCAACAAGGGCGGGAAGGGCAACGGCAGCTCGCGAGCGAACAACTCGAGCCGCAACTCCGGCCGAAACGGCGGATCGGCTGATAACGGCAACGCCAACAGCGGGAACAAGCCCGAGATCAACAAGCACACGAACGGGGATCCCGGCGATGAGGCGCGCTCGGGCGGCCGTACTCGAAGGTACACTGCCGACGAAACGGGCTCGTTCTTCGGCGAGGAACTGCCCTTAACGCTGACCAGCTACAACACCGAGGCCATCGAGGTTCGCAACCCGAAGATCCTTGGCGGCAACGGTCGGCTGACAGCCAAGCTCGACCAGAACGACCAGCCTTTGAAGGGAAACCAGCCGGCCCTGAGCAGCTTCGACGTGCCCAGCGATAAGCGGTTGCTGCAGGTCAGCGTCCGTCGCCTGCATCCGGGCAGCACGCTGGCCCAGGCCATGGACTTTGCCCGGCAACTGGGCAACGTAGAGGTGAAGGACGATGCCGGCGGTAAGTACCCGGCGGTCGGCACGTGGGGCATCGCTACCGTCAGTCGCCAGCGGCTCTTCGAGTGCGTGTTCTTCGACGAGACCACGCGCGTCGGCAGCTCTGCTCCACCCAAGCTGGATGTCATTCGTGCCGGCAACATGAACAACGATTACGCGCTCTATTACCTGTTCCTGATCCCGCCCGGCAAGCACATCGTGGCCTTCGAGGTGCCGAATGGTCCGGAGGAAGATCTGCGGTCGGCCAATCTGGTCGCCCCGAAGTAGAGTATTCAACCACGGATGAACACGGATGAACGCGGATAGTCCTGGTTACTACAAAGCCTTCGCTTTATCTGTGTCGATCTGTGTTATCTGTGGGCAGCATTCATAGTCTGAAGAGACCGCCCACAGATCGCGCCTCTGCAATTCAACTCTTCTTGTCTGGAGTCAGAGATGAAAGCTCATTTGCTCGTTGGTGTTTTAGCTCTGTTGTTCGTTTGTGTGGCGTTGGCCTATGTGGCCTTCGGACCAGTCAAGCAGGGCGTGGCCGCTGCTACCGCGGTCAAGTATCCTGGTGAGCCGGTCAGCGGTGAGCCGGTCAAGACAGCGTCGGGGCTGATGTACTACGACATCAAAGAGGGGACCGGACCGACGCCCTCCGGCCCCACCGCCAATGTGACCGTGCACTACACGGGCTGGCTGCTCGACGGCACCAAGTTCGACTCCTCCGTAGACCGCGGTCAGCCGGCCTCCTTCCGCCTTGACCGAGTGATCAAGGGCTGGACGGAGGGCGTCGGTTCCATGAAGGTTGGCGGCAAACGCAAGCTGATCCTGCCGCCGGAACTCGGCTACGGACAGGCCGCGCAGGGCAAGATTCCCGCCGGTTCGACGCTCGTGTTCGATGTGGAACTGCTAGGCCTGGAGTGACAGGCGAGTAGCTGGTTCGCAGCTCAACGTGTAGAGCATACAACGAATGCATGTAGCGCTTGGAACAGCCCAAAACTACGGAAAAAGCTGCAATCTGCCGCTACAACAGAAGGGCAAATGCCCTATGATTGGTGCGTGACTTCTTTTAATTTCAGCTTGGGAGGCAACTCATGAGTGATTCCGGCCAGCAGTATCCCGGCGACCCTGTGCAGGGCGAGCCTGTTCAGACCGCTTCCGGCCTGGTGTATTACGATCTCGTCGCCGGGCAGGGCGATTCCCCCGCCGGCAAGTCCAGCACCGTGCGCGTGCACTACACCGGCTGGCTGACCGACGGCACCAAGTTCGATTCCTCGGTCGATCGCGGCCAGCCGATCTCCTTCCGCCTCGATCAGGTCATCAGCGGCTGGACCGAGGGCGTGGGCTCCATGAAGGTGGGCGGTAAGCGCAAGCTGGTCATTCCGTACCAGTTGGGCTACGGGGCCGGAGGCATGCCGCCGGTCATTCCGCCCAAGGCCACGCTGGTCTTCGACGTCGAACTGCTCGGCACGAAATAGCGAAGAGTCTGACCAGAGAGAGTGGTCAGACTCCACAAAAAACACGCCGAGACACGAAGAAGAACCGCGTGTTCTACTTCGTGTCTTGGTGTCTTTTATTGAACACGTAACTTTACGCAAGACTATCGGCTGGCCTTGATGCTGGCGCTTGCCCCGGCGGGCAGGTCGATCTGCCAGTGGCCGTCCACCTTGTTGGCCTTGAAATCCCCGGCAGAAATCTTGGGGAACTCCTCCGCCGAAACCGGCAGCACCACCGCGCCCGCGACGGCATCGGGCAAGTGCACCTCGATCGAGAACTTGTCGGCCGACTTCTCCCAGGCGACTCCGATTGGCCCGTGCGGAGTAGGCACCGCACCGCGCGCCCAGGTCAGATCGAGCGGTACCGGGGCGATGCGAGCGGTCTTGTAACCGGGTTCGTTCCACCAGGCCCCCAACTGATAACGCGACAGAAAATAAGTCGGAGCGGCCGACCAGGCATGGCAGTAGCTTCGCGTCCACCATTCGGCATCGTATCCCGGGAAGGTCTCCCAGAAGCTGGTAGCGCCGCGCTTGACCATTTCGCCCCATCGGTTGCGGATGATGGCCATTGCATCGGCATGGCGGCCATCGTGCACCAGCGTGTCGAGTATGTAGAACAGCGCGAATGGGCTGCCCACCTTGACCATGCCGGCCGGCGGATTGTTCGGGGCGTTCTTGATCTTGGCTGCACGCTCGGGCGGAGCCACGTTGTACAGCAGGGCCAGTGAGTTGGTCTGCTGACTGACGACCTCGCTCTGCTTGCCGTCCTCATGGATCGAATCGACGTACGCGTTCTTCTCGTCGTTCCACAAATGCTTGTTGATGGCTGCGACCAGTTCGTTGCGGTAGTCATTCCACTTCTTCGCTTCGTCGGACTTGCCCAGCACGCCCGCCATATACGCGGCTCGGCGATAGGCCTCGGCCAGGAACATCTGGTTGTGCGTGACCACCGCATGCGTGCTGTCCTGCCCGGCCCAGTCGAACATATTCCAGGCGTTGATGGACAGCAGCCCGTTGGCGTCGGTGAGCTTGTCGTGGCAGTTGTCCAGCATCAGCGCGACAGGCTGATAGATGCGGCTGAGGTATTCGCGGTCGCCGCTGAACTGGTAGTGCTCTTCGGTCATCTGGACCCACAGCAGGCTCCAGGCGGTCAGCAGGTTATCCCACGCCGAGGGCACTTGGCTTTCGGTGATCAACTGGCGGAAAAGCGAGAGGGCCGGCAACTCCGCACAGCGCTGCGAGAGAGCCAGGTTGCCGTAAGCTGCATAATCGACCATGGCTTCGTTGCGGCCGTCGCCCACCCAGTAGGTCTGCTCGTACGTCGGGCAGTCGACGTAGGTGTCTTCCATGCAGCAGCGCAGCGTATGTCGGCCCACGTGCCAAATACGTGTCAGCAGCGGATCAGAGCAAGCGAAGGCACCCGTCTCGTCGGCCGGATGCGTTACAAAGAGTGTGCGGACGCCGCGAATCTCCACCGGGCGGCTGGCATCGCTGATAATCAGCTTGGCATATCGATTGCCGCGGCGGAGGTACGACGTGAACTGCTGGCG
>JBJKSL010000669.1:0-4006 GCA_046704145.1 Phycisphaerae bacterium | reverse complement strand
GCGGTCTTTCGTCCTTGGCGTCATTCTGTCTTTTTACCGCCGCTTGCGGCGAAGGAGGCTCTTTTATGAAAAGGCGTTTTGTTTCGCTGGTTGCCACCGGCTTGTTTTTGTCGGCCATGGCTCAGCTCGCCTTGGCAGCTCCGAAGTACACGGTGTTTGCCACGCGTGAAGGCTTGGTTGGCTATCGGACGGCCAACGGACATTTGATCACTTCTCACGACCATTTCGTTGCTCTGCCGTCGAGCAGCGTACTCAACGCCAACTGGGGCTACACCTACACGGTCAATCTGAGTAATCCGGCCAACGGTCGGACCGTGACTAAAGTGCCCGTCTGGGACGTGGGTCCGTGGAACACGTCGGACAACTATTGGCACTATCCGCGGGCAATCTTCAGCGATCTGCCCGTGGGGTTGCCCGAGGCTCAGGCTGCCTATTACGACGGCTACAACAACGGCAGGGACCAATCCGGGAGAACCGTCCAGAATCCTGCGGGCATCGATCTGGCCGACGGTACGTTTTGGGATGATCTGGGCATGTCCACCAACGGCTGGGTCGAGGTGACGTTCAACTGGGAAGCCACCGCTTATGCCGCCACTTGGCACACCCAGTCGTATCCGTCGACTATGACGCCGGGATCAACCGCAACCGCCTGGGTTGAGTTTACCAATCAGGGCAACCAGAACTGGACGCACGCCTACACCAGGCTGGGCACATCCAGTCCCAAGGATCGCTCGAGCGCGTTCTGCAACACGCCAAACTGGCTGAGTTGCAGCCGACCGACGGACGTCGACCAGAGTAGCGTGGCCAAGAACCAAGTGGGTCGATTTACGTTTATCCTCAAGGCGCCGACCACGCCAGGCACGTACGTCGAGAAGTTTCAGCTTGTCCAGGAAGACATTCAGTGGTTCGGGCCGGAAATCACGTGGACCATCACGGTGGAGTCATCAGCGCCGGACACCACGCCGCCTAGCGTGCCGACAGGCTTGACCGCGACCGCGGCTTCCACCAGCCAGATCAATCTGAGTTGGAACGCCTCGACGGACAACGTCGGTGTGGCGGGGTACGACATCTACCGCAACGGCTCTTACCTGACGTCCGTGGCCGGCACCAGTTACTCGGACACTGGCCTGAGTATGGGCACGACGTACTCGTATCAGGTGGCCGCCTATGATGCCGCCGACAACATATCGGCCCTGTGCTCTGCCAAGAGCGAGACCACGTGGATCATCATCGACAATACTGCCGCGGGTTTCTCGGCTTCGGCAAACTGGGCGACGAGTTCGTACGCCTCCGACAAGTACGGGGCCGATTACCGCTGGAGAAGCACAGAGGCGGTGAGCGATCAGGCCGTGTGGTCATTTAGCATTCCGACTGCGGATACGTACGAGGTCTACGCCTGGTGGAGCCAGGGCTCGAACCGTTCGCCCACTGCGCCCTATTCGGTCAACGGCGGAAGTGCGATCAGCATGAATCAGCAAGCCAACGGCGGGCAATGGAACAGCCTGGGTACATTCAGCATGTCTGCGGGAAACAACTACGTGAGGCTCTCGTGCTGGACGAGTGCGGGCTATGTCGTGATCGCCGACGCGGTTCGCGTGGTTCGGCGATAGCGCTGCTGTTGAGCGTGTACGTCAATACCGCAATCGTGCGGCGATGGGCATGCGGCGTCCGACGCCGAAGGCGCGGCTGGTGACCTTCAGGCCCTGGGCGGCTTGCTTACGCTTGTACTCGCTGGTGTCGACCAGGCGGATGACTTTTTTGACCGCATCCGCTTCGAAGCCGGCGGCGATGATCTCGTCCTGGCTCTTCTCCTCGTTGACGTACTGCTCGAGGATGGCGTCGAGCAGGTCGTAGGGCGGCAGGCTGTCCTGATCGGTTTGGTCCGGGCGGAGCTCGGCGGATGGCGGCTTGGTGATGGTGTTTTGCGGGATAAGCTCGCGGCCGGCCTGCTCGTTAATGTAGTTGGCCAGCTTGTACACTAGCGTCTTGGGCACATCACTGATGACGGCCAGGCCGCCAGCCAAGTCCCCGTACAGCGTGCAGTAGCCCACGCCGAGTTCGCTCTTGTTGCCGGTGGTCAGCAGCAGTGAGCCGAACTTGTTTGACAGTGACATAAGTATGTTACCGCGGATGCGGGCCTGAATGTTCTCCTCGGTGATGTCCGGTGGCAGACCCTCGAAGTGCGGCCGCAGATGCTCGTCGAAGATTTCGTGCATGGGGCCGATAGGTACGGTCTTGAAGGTGATGCCGAGATTGTCGGCGAGGTCGCGGGCGTCGCTCTTGCTGTGCTCGCTGCTGTAGCGTGAGGGCATGGCCACGCCGGTGACGTTCTCGGCTCCGAGTGCGGCCACCGCCAGTGCTGCCGTCACTGCCGAGTCGATGCCGCCTGACAGGCCGAGCACAATCTTCTTGAAGCCGCACTTGTGCACGTAGTCGCGCGTGCCCAGCACGAGAGCCTCGTGGACGGCGGCGATTTCCGAAGGGTACGGCTCGATACGACCGGCGGGCCGGCGATCGAGATCGACGATGAGCAGGTCTTCCTTGAACGGAGCGGCCTGGGCGATAATTTGGCCGTCGGCGTCGAAGACGGTCGAGGACCCGTCGAAGATAAGCTCGTCATTGCCGCCGACCTGGTTCACAAATACGAGCGGCACGCCGTGTTTTTGGGCGTGGCCGGCGAAAAGCCGCATACGGAAAGGCTGCTTGTTCCGCTCGAACGGCGAGGCGGAGATGTTGATCATCAGCTTCGCCCCGGCCTCAGCCAGCATGGTGATGGGGTCGCGGTGATAGATGCGGCGACCGATGAGCTGCTCGTCGTTCCAGAGGTCCTCGCAGATGCTGACGCCGATGGGCTGGCCGGCGTGTTCGATCAAGGCGATGTCGGGTCCCGGCTCGAAGTAACGCTGCTCGTCAAACACGTCGTAGGTGGGCAGCAGGGACTTGTAACGCACCTGTTGAACGCGGCCGTCGGCACAGTAGGCCACCGCATTGCGCAGACGTCGGCCGACCGCGTCGTGATTGGGCTCTACGAAACCGACGAGGGCGGCAATGCCCGTGCAGGCCGCGGCGATGCGCTGGACGGCTCGCATGTTCGACTCTACGAAGCGCGGCTTGAGCAGCAGGTCGCGAGGCGGGTAGCCCATCACCGACAGCTCTGGAAAGATGACCAGCGCCGCATTTGCGGAGCGCGCCTGCTCGTCGCTCTGCAGGATCTTGTCGGTGTTGCCGGTGATGTCGCCCACCACCGGGTTGATTTGAGCCAAGGCGAGCTTCATATATCCTCATCCTCGTCGTCGGCCGGGGGAGTAGGGTCGTCGATGGGGTGCACGATCTCGGCGGTCCGCACGAAACGCACGCCACGTTCGGCAAACGATGCCAGTACTTGTTCACCCTTCTGCTTGTCGATGGCACCAATAGCATCGGTGACGAGCAGCACGCGGGCATTCCGAGCCAACAGACCCTCGACCGCGGTGGCTATACAATACTCGGTGGCGACGCCAAAAACGACGTATTCTTCCGCGTCGAGGGTCTCGACCAGCTTGCCGAGGTACGGGTTCACGAACACGTCGAGGTTGTCCTTGTGGAAGATCAGTTGCTGGTACTCGCGGAGCAGGGGGGCCGGGCCGTCGGGCAGGCTGTCCGCCGCATGGATGGCGAAAGATCGCGGCAGGACGGTGAAGGGCAGTTTGTGCTGGCCGAGGGTGCCTACCTCACAGTGGCGGCCAAACTGCTCGAACTCCGGATCGTGGGCGGAGTGGGAGTCCGCGGTGCTGATCACCGGGAAACCAGACCGCTTGGCGAAGTCGAACAGCCGTTCGAGCATGGGCAGAATAGTCTCCGCCTCGGGTACCTCGAGGTTTCCGCCGGGGTCGAGGAAGTCGAATTGTGTGTCAACATCGAACAGTACTTGTTCGTAAGCCTTCATATTCATTCACGTCCTTTGGCTGGCGGATTGCCACATGCTCCTTTCGGGCACGGCATGGCCACCGCAGCGGGCACCAGTTTA